>JAYWAE010000048.1:0-2704 GCA_043782715.1 Pseudobdellovibrionaceae bacterium
CCTCGTGCGCTTGAACGCCGCCCAACAAGCGTTCGACGCAATCAAAGCCGACTTTGCCGCTCACCTGCCGCAGTAACTGAACCCAAATATCCACCCCACTTTTCCGCGTGGGGTGGTCACTTGTTTAGCTACCGCAACCAGTGCCTCAATTTGAGACGCTGCACTGGCACGAGCCCTGCTCTTATCTATCTCGTACTCCAGTTAAACGCCTGAACTCACGTCATCTCCCGTCGGCAAAATACAAAATGCGCCATCCGGCGCATAAACTGTAAACACAGGGGATAGACGATGAAGCCGGTATTGCACCTTATGCTCTTGGCCTTGAGCGTTTGCGCGGGATCGACATTCGCCGCCGCTCTCATTCAAACCGGTACGCCGGTTTACCGCGGCAGTGGCTGCCCTAAAAATTCAGTTGCGATCACCTTCGCCCCTGACAATCTTTCGTTCTCGGTGATTTACGACAAGATGGTGGCGAACCTGGCCGCCGGTGACAAACGCCGCCAAGAAATTAAAGCCTGTGAAATCTGGATCCCAGTCACATTGCCATCCCACTCCGAGCTCAGCATCGACAATATCGACTATCGTGGTTTCGTAGCACTGCCAACGGCGGGCCATGCTGCGATTCACGCCGGTTACGGCTTTTGGCCATCCGTGAATCAAAGTTGCCAAGCAGGAGGGCATTTCACGCGTAAGTTCGCGGCGCCATTCATGGATGAGTATTTAATTTCCACCGGAGTTTTCGATGCTGCGAATAAGCCAACTTCGGCCTGCGGAGGTACGGTCTATCTACGTCTCGCGGATTCGCTGCACCTCAGAGCTAAAAAGGGCAATGACGCCCAAATCACGCTCGACAGCGCGGACGGCGCACTCAGTGCCCAGTATTCGCTCAGCCTGAAAACGTGCAAGTAAACTAAGTTGCATAAGGTCTGCACGGGGAATTAAATCCGGCGCGGACTTTTTACCCCGGCAATTTTCCTCAGGCATGCACGCGCACCGCTCTGCGTGCGCCTCGCACACGGCACATTGCTGGCAGCTTTGTCTCCTTGGTTTGAATCCAAACCAAACAACAAGGAGACTACAAATGAAAACAAGATATCTGCTCTTAGCCGCTGCACTCTGCGGCTCGTTGGCAAAAGCCGACGATATCCGACTAGGTGACCCAGGATACGGTGGCACAGGCTGCCCTGCCGGCACAGTTTCGGCAACTCTCAGCCCGGATGCGCTCTCGCTCAGCTTAATCTTTGATCAATATCAGGCTAAAGCCGGCGGCGTTTCCGGCACGTCTCTTGATCGCAAGAGCTGCAATATCGCGATTCCGGTCCACGTGCCGCAAGGCTTCAGCGTTTCGGTTCTGAAAATCGACTATCGTGGCTACAACAATTTGCCCGTAGGCGCCACTTCACAGTTCAATGTCGAGTATTTCTTTGCCGGCATCACGGGTCCGAAATTCTATCAGAAGTTCAACGGCCCGTTGGATTCCGACTATCAGATCACCAACAACCTCGGCGTTTCCGCCCTGGTGTGGTCAGCCTGCGGCGCAGATGTAAACTTGCGCACCAACTCCAGTATCCGTGTGATGAGCCATGGCGCCGAAGCGATGTCGACAGTAGACTCAGCCGACGTGCATGCCGCAATCATATATCACCTGCAATGGCGCCGCTGTAGTTAAAAGGTTTGTTTAGAACAAAGTAGATCCGGCCCCGCTGAAACCGGAGAGGCCGGATGCAAGTTCAGAATGTTGGTGCGTGACGAGCACATGGCGACCGCGCGGGATATTCTAATGGAGCGACAGCCAGCTACCCGTCTGGAGCGACAGCCAGCTACCCGTCCAACCGATTCGGACATCGCGATGTCCATCCGTCCATGAGATAGCCTTCCTGCCGCGCATCCGCGCGCGGCAGGGTTTTAGAAACCAAGGCATATTAACTGGGCTCGAGTTCGATTCCGACACCGATACCGATTCATCTTCACAAACATTCACAAAACTACTTCCTATTCTTCTCTTGCTCAAAAAATATTTGCTCCCAAGATTACGGAACCTCGGGCGTGGACGCCCGAGGTTTGCCACTCTCATGGACGGAAAATTCCCGAGGCAAAACAGATGGGGCATTCGAAGCCGAAGACGACTGCGGCTGCAAAATACTGAAGTAACAATCGCGCACAAAAAAAATCTCTGAATACAAATGATCCCAATGATCTAGAGAGGAATTAGCAAGAGCGAAGCAATTTGCAAACGTCTCTTAACATCCACTTAGTGCGCACTAAGTAACAGCGTGTTATAAAATGAGTTTAGAATAAATATTTTGTTTTTTCTTTTGACACGGTTTTCGCTGAAATTCCTAAAGCCAAATGGAGTTTCTCAAAGTCACGAGAGGCAATGTTTAAAGTGAATAGCAGCTCATTACGTGAATGAAAAAACAAAACAAGAGTCGCTTCGTAGGTGATTTTTCAGAATGTATTTAGCGTGATCGTGGAAGTGAAAAACCAGTTTTTAAAACATGGTGTAGAGTGCGCAAAAAGAAGCCGAGGTGAGTATGAAATTGCAAGATAGTGAGCTGATACAAAAGCTAAAAGATATGGTCAAAAATGAGCGGGAACTGTTGATAGAAATCTTGCGCCACCTACGTGAGGTCGAGAGGCGGCAGCTGTATTTAGAGCGGGGACATTCTTCGATGTTTGCATTTTGCACAGAAGCGCTCGGATA
>JAYWAE010000049.1:0-7120 GCA_043782715.1 Pseudobdellovibrionaceae bacterium
CCTAATTTAATGACTGTGGGATTGAGTGGTTTTTCAGGATCGGGAATTTTCGTCATGGGCAATCCAATCGTGACGTTCTGGGACGATCTTAGAGCGGGACAGGCCTGTTGTGAACCACTTTTTCAATGAGCGCGATGGAAGGCACATTCGCGGTGACAAGATTGTATTTTCAAAGTCTAATTTCCGCCAATGGATCTTCTTGCGGCCGACTTGCTTTTGCACTTGAATGAGCTCAAAGGAATGCTGGTGCTATCGGGCTTTGCCGACGCTGGCGCGGGGAAAATTTTGCTCGGTCTGGGCAACGAGGCGGTGAATCGGGGCCGCCGCGTCCAAGGCATTTTTCATGCACCGCCTTCCACTGCGAAATTTCCGGTGAGCTATCCCGATGTGCGCTGTGGCGGCAGTGTCGCCGCGCAAATGACCGGGCTCAAACGCGGCCAGTTTGACGTTCTCGTCCTCGAGCAAATCGTCGATCGGGAGTCGGCGCTTTGGGCATTTCAGTTCGCCCGCCACGCTCTGGTTTTGACCGCGATTTGGGCTGGCACGGAAACCGAGGCTAGGAAGCAACTAGTCGATTTGGAAATCGCACCCGGACAACTCGCCCACGATCTTTTGGCTATTCATCAACTCGCGGCTCCTCCTGCGAAGCCGAAGTGAGCTCGACGATGCGGCCTTTACCTGACTAAAAATCCCTGCTAAACGTGGTGATTCCAAACAAGGGAGACCCATGAAAGCATTGGTCAAAAAGCGCGCGGAACCCGGTCTGTGGATGGAAGACATCCCCGAACCCAAAATCGGCCCCAATGACGTTTTGATCAAGATCGACAAAACTGCGATCTGCGGCACCGACGTACACATTTACGAGTGGGACGCATGGGCTCAGCGCAACGTGCCGGTGGGAATGCAAGTCGGCCACGAGTTCGTGGGCCGCATTCATGAAGTCGGCAGCCTGGTGAAGGAATTTAAAATTGGCGATCGCGTTTCCGGTGAAGGCCACATCGTCTGCGGCCATTGCCGCAACTGCCGCGCGGGCGTGCGCCATCTCTGCATTCACACCGAGGGAATCGGAGTGAACCTGCCTGGAGCCTACGCTCAGTACTTGAAGTTACCGGCGACCAATGCTTTTCCGTTACCCGCAGACATCACCGACGATCAAGCGGCGATTTTGGATCCCCTCGGCAATGCCGTGCACACGGCCCTCTCGTACGATCTGGTCGGAGAAGACGTCTTGGTTACCGGCGCCGGCCCGATCGGCATCATGGGCGCCGCCGTCGCCCTTCATGTCGGTGCCCGTCACGTCGTGATCACGGATACGAATGAGTACCGCCTCGAACTCGCGCGCAAAATGGGCGTCAAGCACGCACTCAACGTGCAAAATGTTTCGCTCAAAGACTACACGAAGAAGATCGGCATGACCGAGGGCTTCGACATCGGTCTGGAAATGTCCGGGGCCTCCGCCGCCTTCAACCAGATGCTCGATTGTGCCAAGGCCGGTGCCAAAATCGCCATGCTTGGGATTTTGCCCGACGACACCAAAATTTCATGGGAGAAAGTGATTTTCAAAGGCCTGTTCCTGAAGGGCATTTACGGGCGTGAAATTTTTGAGACCTGGTACAAAATGACCGCGATGCTGCAAAGCGGACTCGACATCACACCGATTTTCACCCACCGCTTTTCGGTAATGGACTACAAAAAAGGGTTCGAAACCATGATCAGCAAAAATTCAGGCAAAGTGATTCTCGATTGGCGGGAGATCTAATGTTTGAAAGCCGCGAGATCTACGCTGGGATTTTAAAGGACATCAAAGATCAAGGCCTGTTCAAAGAGGAACGCTACATCACCTCTCCTCAGGGCGGGAAAATCCAAGTGCAGTTTCCCCTCGGCGCCCAAGCAAAAGACGTCCTCAACCTCTGCTCCAACAACTATCTCGGACTCTCTAGCCATCCCGAGCTGATCCAAGCGGCTCACGCAGGGCTGGAGAAAAATGGCTTCGGCATGTCCTCAGTACGCTTTATCTGCGGGACGCAAGATATCCATCGCGAGCTGGAAAAAAAGATCGCGGGCTTCCTGGGTATGCAAGACGCGATCGTGATGCCGTCGTGCTTTGATGCCAATGCCGCTTTGTTCGAAGCCTTACTCACCGAAGCCGACGGGATTTTCTCCGACCGCCTCGACCATGCCTCGATCATCGACGGTGTCCGCTTGTGCAAGGCGCAGCGGTTTTTGTATGAGCACTCGAATCTGGGCGATCTCGAAGACAAATTGAAAAATTCGAATTGCCGCATCCGCCTGATCATCACCGATGGCGTGTTTTCGATGGATGGAGATATGGCCCGTTTAGATGAAATCGCGGCATTGGCGGAAAAATACAAGGCCTTACTGGCAGTGGACGAATCCCACGCGACCGGCTTTATCGGGAAGACGGGGCGGGGAACGCATGAACATTTTGGCGTCATGAACAAAGTCGACATCATCACCACCACTTTCGGCAAAGCCCTCGGTGGTGCGACCGGCGGTTGCATCGCCGCGCACAAGGAGATCGTCGATCTTCTCAAGCAGAAGGCGCGGCCCTATTTGTTTAGCAACGCCTTAATGCCGGCGGTGGTGACCGCCACGCTCAAGGCAATCGATCTCTTGTCAAAGTCGACCGAGCGCCGGGATAAACTCGAACAGCTCAGCAAGACCTGGCGCGCAGGCCTTACCGAAGCCGGCTTCGACCTCAAGGCCGGCAATACGCCGATCATTCCAGTTATGCTCTACGATGAGCGCTTGGCGCAAAATTTCGGTCGCGAATTATTTGAGCAGGGCGTTTATGCCGTCGGCTTTTCTTTCCCGGTCGTA
The DNA here is from genome assembly GCA_043782715.1 of Pseudobdellovibrionaceae bacterium. Classification (GTDB taxonomy): domain Bacteria; phylum Bdellovibrionota; class Bdellovibrionia; order Bdellovibrionales; family UBA1609; genus JALHOQ01. The sequence continues at coordinate 2,842 of JAYWAE010000049.1, forward strand.
CCTAAGGGCCAGGCTCGTATTCGCACGCAGATGTCGGCCGCGCTTGAACCGGCCGATCTCACATTCGCGCTCGCCGCGTTTAAGAAGGTGGGCAAGAGCCTGGGCGTAATCAAAGCTTAGGCATCGCACTTGCATTTCTAATTTGCAGATATGGCAAAGAAACTATCGCCAAAGCACCTCGGGTGTTCGGCCATCTATTTGACACGAGTGACGCTTTTTGGCGCAGCCCTCCTGCTTGCTGCGTGTAATTCGACACCGGAAGGCGCGGTGGTGTACGTCAACAAAGACAAGCCCGCTGACGAATCGCGCACGCCGGACCCCGTTTCGCCATCTGAAGGCAGCGGTGCGCTCAACGAAATCGGCCATATTCCACCGGCCGCTGCCGCAACTACCGACACCGGATTCGGCCGGGTAAAAGCCGCCCGTGCGCTGGCGATTGAGATTATAGCTTCCGTAAAAGAGGAGCAGATTCCCGCCAGCCAAAAAGAGATCTACAACTTCTATAAAACCAATCGCATCCGCTTGATCGCCGACTTAGCGAACAGCGAACTCACAGAGAAGCCGCATGACGAAGTCTTTGAAACTGTAGGCGGGGAAAAGAAAGCGCGTGGAATGGCGACAGAGGCAAGGCCTGGTGCCACCATTTTCGTAGCCGACAATATCTCCGGCTCCGATGCTGAATTGGCCGCGATCATCTTACATCAGCTCGGTCACCACGCCGGCATCGGCGCAACGCCCGAGCAGGAGAAATTTCTCGACGGCTTCGCAGAACTCTTGGAACAGCTCTATTTAAGTGCGAAGAATTCAAACACGCAACAGGCCACAGCACTTGCCGATCCCTGCGCGGAACAGTCGCCGCAAGACTACTTGAAGCGATTAGCAGGCACTTGGACCGGCGAACTCAAGTTCCCCGACGGCAGTATCGCCAATGTGGGCATGGTGGTAACGGCCGAAGGCCTCGTGCAGTTTGCGCTGATCGGCGTTGAGTCTCTGGCCGCCAATAAAGCCGCCACGGATTTGTTGCTCAACGCCAATGGAAAAGCCAAACTCCTTGTTCAGCCCGACAGTACATGTTCAGGGATGACGGGGCATACAGGATCAATTGTTCAGGCGACAGCAGTGGAAGGCGGAGCCGATCAGACGGCCAAATTGGCAACGTTGAATCACGCCCAACTCAGCGGTGGTGACACCACGATTGCATTCGATCTCTATTTCAACGTGCAAACCGGCACTCATATTTTCAATCTTAAGAAGAACTAGTCGCGAGGTTACTATTTTTTCCCGGCAGGTTTTTCGCCAAACTTTTCGTCGCCCTTTTTCTTGCCCTTGTCTTCTTCACAATGGCTTTAGAACGGGGTCAATTGGCCGGCGCGAGCAAACGCGCCAACGCGCCGAAGACGTGGCAGTTGTTGTCGACGTCGAGTGAAAGCTCCCAGTAAGCGGCATTTCCGCGCTCGAGTACTTCAAACTTGCAGCGTGAAAACTCGCCCAAGCCATATTTGGAAAGGCAGCGAAAGTTCACGATATGGGCCTGCTTATTGATGATCTGCGCCGTCACGCGCATGACATCGGGATTTTCACGGTCGCCGATTCTCCAAGCCGAATGTAACACCTGATCCAAGTCGCGCTGGCAGAGATTCGTAAGCGTAGTCGAAACTGGTTCGAATTCTTGGGCGGCGGGCATGCGCGAAGGCGCAACGTGCGCGCAGCCAGAGATGGCAGCAAGCACCGCGAGGATAAATAGTCTTTTAATATAAACTACATCTATTGATCCCATTTCATAATCATAACAGGTCCGGGCCGCACGTGCAAAACCGCTCAAGCGGAGCCTGTGCAGGGTCTTTGGCAAAATTCGGACAGCCATTCGTCAAAGTATTCGAACTCTTTGCAAGTACTTGATTTCCGAGCTGAATCCGGCCGCCAACGAGAAAAATATCGTCCTAAGCCAAATGCAGATGGAAGAACAAAGTTACGGAGGTCAGTCCCATGAATGAACTCTCAATAGCCGCTAAACTCCTGTTGACAGTCGGCGCAGCCGTGCCTGTGGTGAGCGCAATCCGCCCCGGCGTAACAGGATCATGCCAAACGTGGATTGCGATAGAGGCGATATACGCTGTCAATTAATTCATGCATGTTGTCCTGCACGTGCTTAGCAACATCCGCAACCGCATCTGGATTGGTAAAGTATTTCTTCAACCTATCGCTGTGTGGAATTGGATTTTTATATGTCCAGATTTTACTCGGCTCAGAGATTAACCCGATCTCGGATATCTGCAAATTTTCAATTTGATCGTACCAAACAAGATGGTCGATGCGCCGGTGCATATACCAAAGCCAATTGTTATGCGTAAGCGTGAAATTCCAAAATTCTTGCATTCGGTGTAAATGAGCAGGTACTGGATTTACTGATTTAGACATCTCGGTTTTGAATTCTGATTCGCCAGAATTCCAATAACCACATTGGATTCCGATAAGGTAGCTGATCATCGCATTGCCTATATCGCGTCTATTCAGGCCCAGTTTATATATTCGTGGATTTTCAAAAATAAAGTCTTCCAATATCTTACCACTCGCGCCAGTCCAATCGACGGGGTCTGTTTTTAAAACTATTTTGTGGGTTCTCATTTTATCTTTTAGCCAGCCAATCTTGAATCGAACTAGGCTATCGGGAATGGGTCGATGTAAGGCCAATTCAATTGCATGGCTATCCCCATCAAAGGGAATAAAATCATCTCTTATACTATTGAAGCTGAACTTACCTTGTTCATCAAAATCCACGAAATGATGCGCCGTAAAAAATTCGTTTAACCATAAGACATCGCATTTAAGGTGCGTGAGCCAACTCGATAATTTAACAGATAAAGCGGTACTGCCAAATCGAAAATTCCCGCAGATGACTACGCAGTCATATTTTTCCGCAAATTGTTCCGCAAGTGACATGACGTTCTCCCAATGAAAAGCGTGCCCGCGAATGAGATATTGATCAAGCAAATGCTATCGCAATAAGTCTGACGGCAGAAATCAAAGACATTCGCAATGAGATGAATATGAGTCAGCTCAACGACTTCTTCGGTTGCTAGTCGCAGATAAGAAGCTTATGGATCAGTTGGTAAAGGTGGAGCGAGCCACCTCGCAAGTCGGCGAGATCGAGGGCAGGATGCCTGAGTAAATCCGGCCCCGTTTAACAGCCTAAGGAACAAGAATGAAACCCAAGAAAAAAGCCACTTCCGCGCTGGCCAAATTCATGAACAAGCAACTTGAAGCCAAAAAATCCGGCAACAAATTCGGAGTGCTCGGAAAAGACATCTCCAAGCAATTTACCGCGGAAGAATACGTCCCACCGGAAGTTAAGCCTGATGCCGCAAAAGGCAAACCTTAACGACTTTCATTGGCGAGCAAATGTTCCGCAGTCAAAACCGTCCGAAGGTTTCTGGTCGGCAGGGCTCCAAGCTTGACGAAATTTTCAGAGATCAAAGCCACATTGAGCGTGTAATCCGGAGAGCCATTTATAAATTCCTTAGTGCCATCTATCGGGTCCACCAACCAATAGTCCGCGCCTGCGGGAACGGCATCCGGCTCAGACTTACCGACCAAATTTTTAAATCTGAATTCGCCTCCCAAGTCCGAGTTCGGCTTGGCGTCGGCTTGCTTTTTTCTTGCAAGCCCACGCCAAACGCATGTCTGAGGATTTGGGAGGCGAATTCAGATTTAAAAATTTGGTCGGCCACACGCCATAGTAGTCGAACACCCAGACGCGATTAAAGCGTATTTGGTGCGATGGAAGAACGTCAAACTCGATTTAACCAAGCTGGCAAGACTACGTTGGATCGAAAAGATGAAAACTCCCGACCTGTGCAGGGTCTTTGGCAAAAGGCGGACAGCCATTCGTCAAAGTATTCGAACTCTTCGCAAGTGCGGGATTTCCGAGCTGAATTTGACCGAGACCGAGAAAAATCTCGTCACAAGCCAAATGAAGCTGGAAGAACAAAGTTACGGAGGTAAGTTCCATGAATGAACTCTCGATAGCCGCTAAATTCCTATTCACAATCGGCGCAGCCGTCCTTATGTTGAGCGCAATCCGCCCGTTGAGCCATCTGACTTACAAGATGGCCGAGGCGGCACTTGAGGCCCAGCAGCACGATCAAATGTCCTACGGCAAATTTTCGCGCCAGCTCTGGTCGGGCTCCACGAAAAAGTAGACCCGGACCTCAGTCGATAGGCGCACCAGCTTCAGCCCCTGCATATCTATAGCCCCCGCAGCAATTTTTCGGAGGTTTCA
>JAYWAE010000050.1:0-2697 GCA_043782715.1 Pseudobdellovibrionaceae bacterium
CCACGCTTAAGGTCCGACATCATCCGTTGATAAGCTGGACGGTTGGTATCCTTGGCGGAATAGCCGTCATCAATATAAAATTCAGCGATGTCACCCCAACCCTTCGCTTGCTGGCTCTTGGTATCAACGAAAGATGCCATTCGGTGGCGCTGGTTATCCATTGAGCCCTCGATAACTGCGGCCTGCTCTTCCGTCGAAACGCGGCAGTATGCACCGATCGCGAACGTCATAGAACGCTTGGCCGTCGTGCCAGAAGTTTCAGGCGATGTGTTTTTATGCGGCTTCTTCATATGACTCCTCATCCAACTTTGGGCGGCCACGCTTACGGCCAAGACTTACCATTTTCGCGACCGAGTTCTGGACACGATTAAATCTAGCCTCGGCATCACTAGAGTTGTCTTCACGTCCTATGAGTTCCACTTCCATGTCCTCATCTTTGAACTTCAATGCCTTTGAGATTTTAATCTCTGGCATTGGATTTCCGATTCGCAGCCTTTCGTACTTTATCCATGTGTTCGCGAAATAGCTCAAGCATGTCTGCGGCCTTACGCTCCGAGAGGCTGTCGAGAATGCTCATCAAGACCTGAGTGAGCAAACTTGGTGTCCGAAAACCAGTTTCAAAATGGCTGACTGGCTTATGCCCCGAGAGCCCCAATGCATCAGCGAGTTCCGTTTGCGTGAGTCCTAACTTTTCTCTGACTGCCTTAAATTTCTGGGGACTCATGCTGCACCTTCTTCATTATTCCTATCAATGATACCGTCATGCTTCAAGGTCTTTTTTGTCTTCTTGGGCGCAGTGCCGTCACTGCCGAAGAAATGTTGTGCCAGTGCTTCCCTCAAAGCCGGGGGCAAGCTGCCCGAAGACTTGGCTTTTTTAACAACGCTCTCGAGCATTGTCATCTCATTGGCGAGCGTCATTCGGAGAGCCATTTTAACGTCATCAGGCGCGTTGTTTTTGAACCACAAGAGCATATAGCTTGCGACATCAATCTTCGTCGCACGACCCGCATCGAATCCGTCGTTCACGGCATTCATGACAGAACTAACTGCCGCTTCTGCCTCGGCGCTTCAGATTCATCTGTTTATTGGAGTCTCTTAAGTCTAGAAAAAGGTTTGCATATCAAATCACTGCTTTCATCGCACTTAGAACCAAGATATTATCAGCTATGTAAACTTAAAAAGGAGAGGCAAATGGACTATCTGAGATTTTCGTATATCTTTTTCCTGCTGGCGCTAAGCCCTTCATTTGCCTTTGCGTCGGGTCAGCACGTCAGCATTTCACTTTCAAACGGTTCTGGCCGATCTATGTCGATTTCATATACATGCTCGAGCGGGATTGCGGAGAAATCGGACTTTACAAAATCAAAGACGGTTACTTTAGATTCCGGAAGATCTCAGGTAATAGTGGCGGATGGATGTGCCACAGAATATATGGCTATTAAAATAAACTATGACAAGGTCCTAAACAATTCAATATATGGAGTTAAATCGGGATCTTCCGGTGTCCTTGAAGTCTTCCATGATCGACTTAAACCGATAGATCCAAGCTTTAAGGACCCATTGGAAGGCTTTGCATATATTCGTCAGGTAAAGGCGTTAGATAGCGCGACTCCTTCCGGAGCAGCTCGCTAAATAATATGCCCTCTGAAGCAAGACGAATAAAATTCGGACCCTTTTGTTCGTCTTGGTCCCGCACGGCGGTTGGCGTTCACATCCTGCCTGTGATTCGATACACAAATTTTATTTATGACAAGTGATTTCGATCCAGCTGAAGATCTTCCCTCTGAAAATTCCTAAATGAATTTAAAGTGGTTACGACGCATTTTTTCGGTCGTGACCTTCGCGCAAAATTTGATTTTTCGCTTTCGACCTGCGTGTTCCAATCCACTAAAATATCAGGAATGCACTGACCGCTCGTGCGGAGGCCAAAAGCGAGCGCGGCGACCGTCAACTACGTCTGCAATATTGATTTTCTCGCTTCATATACATCATATTTTAAATGCCGATTTTATTGCTTCGATCAAGAGACGCTCGGCAGACGAACGTCCGAACTCAGGTCGATAAACTAAAGCTATCTCGTCCTTAAAAATTGGGAGCTGTTTTACCTGACGAATGTCTTCACCAGATAACTCAACCGCCCTAGAGGGAATGATCCCATAACCAAGACCCTTCGCCACAAGTCGACAAATTAAGTCTAAACTCTCTGTCTCGATAACTTTAAGCGGTCGATTTTTCCACTTCTTCAAAATTGCCTGAGACTGAACAAGATTAGGATTGTAAATGATTCGTTCTTTTAAATTGGTGTCAGAGGATTCCCAAACTGCGACGACGTCTCGTTCAAGTCGGGAAATTACAAGGTCAGGCACCTGAACAGGATTGATAACGATTCCAACGTCTAAGCGTCCCCGCTGAACCTCGAATTGAATATTTCGGGATAGATCATGCCGAAGTTCAATTTGAAAATCGGGCGCGGCATTTTTTAGTATCGCAAACATAGGTGGGAGGCTATAGGAGGCGACCGTTACATGACAACCTATCGAGATTGATTGCCCACCAAATACTACCCGATCCTTTTCAAGAAACTCGAGTTCTTGTGCTGAATGCAGAAGACTTTTTACTTTTCCAAGAAAGAGGCGGCCTCTCGGCGTTAACTCAATCCCACTCCGAGATCGATAAAATACAGAGGCCCTCAAATCG
>JAYWAE010000051.1:0-7059 GCA_043782715.1 Pseudobdellovibrionaceae bacterium
AAAACAAAATAATTTTTCTAAACTCATTTTATAACACGCTGTTACTTAGTGCGCACTAAGTGGATGTTAAGAGACGTTTGCAAATTGCTTCGCTCTTGCTACTTACTCTTTAGATAATTGGAATCATCTGTTTCCGGAGAATTTTTTTGTGCGCGCGTGTTACTTTTGTATCTTGCAGCCGCAGTCATCTTCGGCTTCGACTGCCCAATCTGTTTTGCCTCGGGAATTTTCCATCCATGAGAGTGGCAAACCTCGGGCGTCCGCGCCCGAGGTTCCGTAATCTTGGGGACAAACTTTTTTAGTGGAGAATGCGAGAATAAGAATAAAAGTAAGAGTAAGAACAAGAGTAAAAGTAGGAATAAGAATAAATCGAGATTGAGTTTAAGAACAACGATTGTAACATTTCGCGAATTCCCGGCTCAAATGTCGAACCCCAGCTACTCACTCATCCGCCTTATGCGCTTACGTCGCCTGTCCGTCGCTCAGCCTTATAAGCCCCAATCAACCTCGCGGGTCCAATCAACCTCGCCAGTCCGATCAACCTTGCGGTGCCATATCGACCTTGTATCCCCTTCCCATCTCCCAAATTTTACTTCTTAAGTCTTACGGATTCCCGGGCTTGGACGCCCGGGCATGGCCACTCTCATGGACGGACGATTCGCATGGCCACCTCGAAGAGGCTGTCGCAGACCAAACCTCCTGCGACGCGCCCAAATCTTCCTCTGAACATTGCCCTCAGCCTCACCCCCATGCTAGCTTCCGTCGCATCAAGGAGGCCGACTTTGAAAACTGAAAGCGCGATCTTGGCCGGTGGGTGCTTCTGGGGCGTGGAAGACCTGCTCAGAAAACTTCCTGGCGTGCTCGACACTGAGGTCGGTTACACCGGCGGCACGACTCAGGGGCCGACTTATGAAACTGTCAAAACAGGTAAGACCGGCCATGCGGAAGCTATCGACATTTCGTATGACCCCGCGATTATCACGCTCGACAAGCTGCTCGAGTTTTTCTTTCAAATGCACGACCCGACCACGCGCAACCGGCAAGGTAACGACATCGGCACGCAGTATCGCTCGGCGATTTTTGTGCGCACGCCTGAAGAGCGTGCGATCGCCGAGAAAGCCATTGCGCGCGAAAATGCTTCGGGCCATTGGGCTCGGCCTTTGGCGACCACCATCGAAGATTTCACTGGTTTTTATTCGGCTGAAGACTACCACCAAGACTATCTGTTAAAAAATCCCGGCGGCTACACTTGCCACTACTGGCGTGGCTCGGGCCCAGCCTAAAGAGAGGCATTCTACACTCGTTACCTAACTGCACTTGAAAGGATTGCATATAAGCATGAAGATCCTAATCCTTCTCCTCGTTACGCTTCTTTTCTCGCACCCATCTTCTTACGCGGACGGTTCCTTCAAACTTCCTACTAATGAGGCCTTTGTTCCTGTGAACCACGGCTTTGATCAGGGAACTTATATCGCCATCCCGCTAAAACTAGATGCCTTTGCCGCAGCCTACGCAAATGCGCAAGCCGCGGCTGGGAGCAAATTGAAAAATCGCGGAGAGGCGCATATGACCGTGGTAACACCGCCCGAAATGCAATCTCTCGACAAATCGTCACGCGCCAAATTTCTTGAACAACTCAATGGTATCGACTGGACTCAAAAGATCATCACACCCATCTGCCTGGGCCGCGGGTTTTCGGATTTGGACGGGCAAAGGGAATCTACTTACTTCATTGTCGTCGATAGTCCAGCCGTGAACGCCGTCCGTGAAAAATTCGGTCTGAAGCATTTTTTTCCACACATTACACTAGGCTTCAGCAAGCGCGATTTGCACTTTGAAGACGGAGTCGTCAAAGACCGTAAGTCGTGTTTTTGAAAAGCCCTTTTGGAAATGCACCCCTACGCGCCGTCTTCCTGCGTGACCATTTTTGTGCCGAACTTCAACAGCCAGCGACGTAGGCTTTCCATATAGGCGAAGACCGACGGAATCACGATTAAGGTCAGCAGTGTCGAACTGATCACGCCACCTATCACCGCCGCGCCCAGTGAGCTGCGCTGATTGGAGACCTCGTTCAGACCGATGGCCACCGGAATCATACCCGCGATCAGCGCGAAGCTGGTCATCAAGATCGGACGCAGACGAACCGCGCCCGCTTCGATGATCGCCTCTTTCAACGGCTTACCTCTTTCCAGCAGCTGATTGATGTAGTCGACAAGAATAATTGAGTTCTTCGTCGCCAACCCCATCAGCATGATACAGCCGATCATCGAATACAGATCGAGCGACTTGCCGAAGAGCCATAGGCCGAAGAACGCTCCGCACGCCGCGAGCGGAATCACCATCATGATGGTGAAGGGCGTAAAAAACGATTCGTAGAGTGACGAAAGCACCAGATAGATAAAAATCAAACCTAGGAGCGCAGCCATCTTCATGCTCGACTGCAACTCTTGAAAGTTCTCCGCTTGTCCGACGAATCGGTAGGTCACACCAGGGGGCAGTTCGATCGTGCCACCCTTGGCGAACCAAGTGTTGATGTCGCTGAGCGCGCCACCCATGCCCGGACCTTTTGGTGCAATATCGGCTTGGATCTGCACGTAGCGTCCGCGATTTTCGCGGTCGATGCTCGCCGGACCCGCGATGGATTTGCTTTTTGCCACGCGCTTCAGTTCGACCATGCGCATGTTCATATTGGGAACCAAAATCGAATCGTAGGACTTCTCGAGATCGCGTTGCTCAGGCTTGAGCCGCACGCGCACGTCGTATTCCAAACCGTTCTCACGGAATTTGGCCGGCGTGAGGCCCTCGACCTGGGCGCGCAACTCTTGTCCGACCATGCTACTGCTCACGCCAAGTCGCTGGGCCGCATCTAGATCGACGTGCACTTGGAACTCAGGCTTACCCGGACGATAGCTCGTGTCGATATCCAAAAGTGCCGGGTGTCCCTTGAGCTTCTCCATGGTCTTGCTTGCGACGGCTTCGACCTGCGCCAAATCTTGGCCGGCAATATTGAGAGTAAACGGCCGCGTTCCACCGCCGACGTAGTCCACATCTTTCACAGTCGGATTGGCATCTTTGAAGGCCGTGAGTTCCTTACGCAGAATCGCTTTGAAATCCGAAGTACTCATCTTGCGCTGGCCGAAGGGCTGCAGCGAAACGAAGAAGTCGGCTTTGTTCTTTTCAAAGTTACGGTTGCCCACCGTGAGCACGGCATTGATCACTTCCGCATGCGCCCGCAAAATCTTGTCGACCTCCAGCGCCCGGTCGCGCATTCTTTCCAGGCTCGTGCCCGGCGCCATTTCGAGGCCGACGGCGAATTCGCCATTGTCTTGCGTCGGCAAGAAAGTTTTCGGCACACGCCCGAGCGGAATTGCTGAGGAGGCGACGACGAGCGCCGTCCCCACTAAAGCAATCCATGGCCGCTTGAGCACGGTACGCAAAAATACAGTATATCCGCGCTCGAGCGAATCTTGCATGCGATTGAACAGGCGCACCGGCGTGCGCACCGCATACATAAACCCACCCGTCGGTTCCACACCATGAGCGCCGCCGAAATAGGCGCTCATCATCGGTGCGTTGGTGAGAGCGTCGAACAAGCTGATCGCCATCACGAAACAAACCGTCAATCCAAACTGCTTGAAAAACTGGCCCACCACTCCGGAGAGAAACCCGATAGGCAAAAACACCGCGATAATCGTCAAAGTGACTGCCACCACCGCCATGGTCACTTCGGTCGTTCCATCGAGTGCCGCCTGGCGCGGGCCTTTGTTCATCTCCATGTGCCGGAAGATATTTTCCCGCACCACAATCGCGTCATCGATGAGCAACCCGACCGCTAGACTGAACGACAGCAAGCTCATGACGTTGATGCTGAAACCCGCGACACCCATCAATGCGCAGGCTCCGATAAGCGAAACCGGGATGGCAACACCCGTGATAATGGTGGAGCGCATGCTGCCAAGGAAGAAGTAGACGACCAAGATGGTGAGCAAAATCCCGATGCCGATGGACTCTTGCACGTCTTCGACGTTCAAAGAAATGTAGCGCGCCTGGTTGCTGACAATATTCAGCTTGGCTTTTGCTTGCGGATATTTTCCGTCGATTTCAGAGTTGATTTTTTCAATCGTTTTTTTGACGGCGTCACTCACCGCCACGGTATTTGCGCCGCTCTGTTTGAATACATAAATCAAAAGAGTTTTGTTGCCATTCCAGTAGGCATAAGTGAGTGGATCTTCGAGCGTATCGTTGACCCGGCCGACGTCTTCCAAGGTCAAGGGCCGGTCATTGCCCAGAAAACTAACGGCGGCGTCTTTGATCGCCTGCACGCTCTCAAACTCCCCTACCGTACGAAACACCATGTCTTGGCCGGAACTCTCGCGGCTGACCGAGCCGGCGGGAATGTTCTGGCCAGTGGCGGCGATACGCGCGGCCACTCCCGTCACCGACAAGTTGGCCCGCGCAAGCTTAGCGCGATCCAGCTCCACGTGGATCTCGCGCTTGCGGCCGCCCACGACCTGCACCAAACCGACATGGTCGATCTGCTCGATGCGCGGCTTGATCACCTCGTTGGCCAAGTCGTAATGCTCAGCCGGCGTCATCTCCGCATTCAAGGTCATCATCAAGATCGGCTGGTCAGATGGATCAATGCGCCGGATCGTCGGCTCTTTCACGTCGTCGGGCAGCTTGGTGCGCGCGCTGGAGACTTTGTCACGCACCTGTTGCTCGGCGTACTTGATGTCGGTCTCCAAAGTAAATTCACAAACTACGAAAGAAACACCTTCGCGATTGGTCGAGCGGATGTTCTTTAGCCCGCTGATCGTCCCCAGCTCCTCTTCGAGCGGCTTACTGACCAAAATCTCGACCTCTTTCGGCCCCGCGCCGGGATAGGGCGTCTGCACGGTCACGATTGGCAGAATGACATCGGGGAAAAGATCGACAGGTAACTTCTTGAACGAAAAAACCCCAAGCACGAGCACCAGCATGAGAATGCAGGTGATAAAAACGGGCCGGCGAATGGCGAGTGATGCGAGATTCATTATTTAGCCTCGAAGGTTTTGATCGCATTGTGAATTTGCAAGAACGCGAGTTCCAGACGTACGCGCTGAATCTGGGCAAGCGCCAAACCCTGCTCGATATTGAGGGCTTCAAAGGTGGTGGCGCGTCCATTGCTCAAACGCTGGCGTTCGCGCCTGACCAAATCGGTTTGAATTTTCTCGACGCCGATGGCGCGCTGATAGCGACCGTAGGCTTCCTTGCGCTGCTTGACTAAATCTTGCCACACCCGCTCTTCATTGTAATCGGCCATGGCTTCCATCTCGTGCCCGGATTTGGAGCGCGCACGGTAGCCGCGCTTGATATCCCAAATTAAGCCGATGTCGATGGGAATGCTGAACTGAAAGCCCACGCTCCACGACGGATGCTGGCCGCGGGCCGCCCACTCTTGACTCGTGCTGGTCAAGCCATCGCGCCCGTTGCCGGCGACGCTCGCAACCAAGTCGAGCTGCGGGCGGATTTGCGAAACCGCGCCGTCGGCCATGGCGACGGTGCCGCGGGCGCGCGCGCGCAAAGCTTCAAAGTCCTCGCGATGCATTTTTCCGCTCGCAGGTTCAGTGGCGGCGAACTCCTTCACCGGTAGCTCGGTGAGTTCAGGTGCCTCGTCGCCGCTGGTGCCGCGATAGGTGTTGAACTGGCGCACCAGCTTGGCGCGTTCGTCGATTGAGGTCTGCAATTCCAACTCGCGTGATTCAAACGCAGCCTCGGATTGCATGGCGTCGGTGTCGTCGAACAAGCGCAGCTTTTCCCCGCGGCTCATGCGGTCGCGCAGTTTGCGGGCGCGGTCGACGTTTTCTTCCTGTAATTTGACGATTTGATTGTAGGACACCAATGCCCAGTAGACATTTTGCGCATCGAATAGAAAATTCGTCAGTTGCGAACGCACATCGTACAATTCGGCGTCGATCGCCGCGCGTTTCGCTTTTATGTCGTTGCGCGTGGTTGAGCCAAAACCATTGCGCCATAAAGACTGGCGCAGGTCAAGTTCCATGCGCGACTCATTGTAGTCGGGAACCGCCAAAAACGCGGGACTCGCATCTTGAATGACAGTGCGCTGGGAATTGAAAAACAAATCGGCACCCAGACCGAACGCTGTCTCTTTGCGAAAACCCACACGCCAAACGTCGCCCTTGGTTTCGGTACCCATCATCTTGGGAACCGCCGTTTGCTTTTTGTCGTCGAAGCGGTTGTAAGACGCGTAAAATTCAGTGGCGTCCACCACTTCCGGTTCACGCGAGCGCATCTCTGCGGACTGAACGGCGTCCACGAGGGCGTGGGCCTGCGGATTATGCGCTTTTACTGCAGATAAATATTGATCGAGGGTCAGGGCCTTATTGGTCTGCGCCTGAGCCACGGACATCACGAACAGCAGCCACCACTTCATTTGAGCACTCCGTTTAACATCACCGTCACCACGTGGCGGCTGAACTTCTGCCGCCATTCACTTTGCGTGAACGAAACTTTAAAAAAAGTCTGATTCAAAATGTCTTTGCGCGGGGCTTCGCACGTCATCGAAAACAATATTCCAGCCAAGATCATCGGATCCAAATCCGGCTGGATCAGGTCGTTCTTCTGCGCCTGAGTGAAAAATAAAACCAAACCGTTGAAACCCTTGAGCATGGTGTTTTTGAAAATCTCGAAGATCATCGGATTGCCCGCCTTGATCTCTTGCTGAATGATGTCGAAGCCGTGCGGATCGTCCATCACCGACCGAATGATCTCGTCGACAAAGAGTTCGAGCCGTACCTTCAGCTCGTCATGTGTTTTAGGTTCGCCCAAAATGCGGCCGAGTGCTTCCATCCGCGCCTGTGCGAACAACTCAATGCATTGTTTAAATAATCCTGGTTTATCAGTGAAGTGGTAATTGAGCAGCGAATTGGCGACGCCGGCTTCTTCGGCAATGTTCTTCAGGCTGGCGCCCTGGAACCCATGCAAAGCAAAGTGCTTGCGCGCTATTTTTAAAATCGCCGCCCGCAATTCTTCAGACGTTTGCTCGCTGTCTTTGCCTTT
>JAYWAE010000052.1:0-7049 GCA_043782715.1 Pseudobdellovibrionaceae bacterium
CCCCTCCGGAGTTAGTCAAGTCATGGGTTGCCGCAACCCATGACTTGACTAACTCCGGAGGGAGCAGCCACGCAAATGTACGGCCTTCCAAATATTTGAATTGCGCGAAAACCGTTCTTTCAGAACCGCAACACGGTCCAATCGGCCTTTAAACCGTCGATGTTGTCGCGGGCGCCCAAGGTTGGCGTAAGCATGACCGGCATTTTCTCCAGACGTACGACAGGATCTTCTTCCGCCCCACCCTCCATGCCAGGAACTATGTAGACCACATAAAGCCCGAGCAAGATTCCGGTGTACAAACCGAGTGAGGCTCCGCGGGCCACCCGATGCATGTTGTCGCTTGGTTTACTGGTGAATGCGAGCGAGGCCGCGCCGACTAACGTACCGGCCAAAACTCCATAGGTGCAGCTCATAACGAACTCGCGGGTCGGATTGTCGGCGTAGACCGGCCGGCTGGAGCACACTAATAAAATGGCCATCGCAAGAGTGGTAACTAGCCTCATGCCCAAATCATCCCATAACTTAACGCGCTGTCAATGCATCCACCGGCAGAAGCCTCAGACGTCTCCCCGCCACCAGAGCCAGACGCAACTCAACGGGCTCCCAGCGCGCCAGAAAGCCGCAGACGCGCATTAAGCGGCCCATTTGCCTGCGAGGTATGTGCGCCATGCCGCTGGCGCCGTCGCTTTTGACTTCAATCACAGTCAGTAGGCCGCGCGGATCGCGCATTATGAGGTCGACTTGCACGCGCATCACGCGCGCATCATGAAAGAGCTTGGTCCAACCGTTTCGGCAGAGAAATTCTGCGACTTGCCACTCCATGACTTGCGAACGTCTCGCCGATGCCGGCGAAGCTGCGGCGGTGGAATTCACATGGACCCAGCTTAGCCAGCGCACTTCGATGCCGGGCGGTGCCGTAGCCTTTATGAATTTCAAAGCCATAACCCGGAATCCTTTCCGCAAGCCCTTTCATCCAACGGTCACGCGCCACTTTGGCGACGATCGACGCAGCCGAGATCGGTTGCGCGCGCGAGTCGCCTTTGACCAGCGCCGTCTGCTGGAAGCCGGGCAGCTTTGGAATGACGAACTTGCCGTCGACCAAAATATGCCCGCCCGCCAACTTCAACCCGTTCACCGCCCGGCGCATGGCCAAGAGCGAAGCGTGAAAAATATTGAGCCGGTCGATCTCTTCGACCGATGCAAAGCCGAGGCACCACGCGTGCTCAAACTGCACGAGCAACGACAATTCTTGCCGCCGGGTTTCGGTCAGAGTCTTAGAATCGAAAAATGTTTTGCGTTTGATATAGCCGGAGAGCACGACCGCCGCCGCTACGACCGGACCGGCTAGACAGCCGCGCCCGACTTCGTCGACACCGATCACAGGCGACGGCAGATATTGCATCCAATCCACCGGGCCGAGTCGTTTCTTTTTAGGCATGTTTAGCTTTTAGCGGGAGCCTTGGCTTTGTCGGCTTTTTTTTCTTTTTTCTCAGCCTTGGCTTCGGGAGCAGCGTCGCTCGCGGCTGGCTCAGTGGCGATCTCGTCGGCAGCGCCTACGCCATCGTCTTCATTGACGTACACTTCTGAATTCAAGCGAGCCGAACGGCCTTTGAGTCCACGCAAGTAGAAAAGACGACCACGGCGTACTTTACCGCGGGTCACGACTTCAATTTTATCAATGATCGGCGACATCACGGGGAAAGATCTTTCCACGCCCACGCCGCTCGAAATTTTGCGCACGGTGAAGCTGCGGGAAACACCCGAGCCTTGCACTTTGATCACCACGCCCGAGAAAATCTGAACGCGTTCTTTTTCGCCCTCTTTCACTTTCACGTGCACGTGAACGGAGTCACCAGTGTCGAAAGCGGGGTGGTTCTTCTTCTTGGCGATGCGATCCCAGGTGATCCGGCGGACCAAATCCGTACCGGTTGCGGCCGGGGCGGGTTTTTTCGTGCGTTTGTTTTTCGCCGCTTTAGTATTTTTGGCCGTGGGTTTTGCCGCCATGACGCGCTCCATAGTTTTAAGGAAAACGAAGTGTTACCATGCACCTAAAAGCCGGTCAAGAATGATACTGACGGCCGAGCGAACAGACAGGTGGCGGTAGTCGTCCTTGGAGGCCCCCTTTAAAGGCTCAAGGATAACGTCCGCTTGGCGCAGGATGGTCTCATCGAGCCCGAATCCCGTGCCGAAAACCAGCAAGATCGGCGGGGTTTTGCGGTCCCAAACGCGCTCCCGCAACTCCTTAAACGTCACCCTCGGGATGCCCAGGTCGCGGGCCGAGGTGCACACAACCAACGGCTTTTCTTTAAACATCTTGAGGGTGTCTTCGAATGTCTCGGCCAGCTCCACCATGCCCAAAGCGGTTTTGCGCTTGGGATTGTATTCGGAACCGATGCCGGTGCGCCAATGGTCGAGAATGCGCGCCACGTAGCTCAGCTGTTCCTGCAGGCGATTGACGATGATGTAGCGGTCGACGCCGTAGGTGCGCGAGGCGCGGGCGATATCGTGGATGTCGAAATTGGTGACGTTGGTGACGACGATGTTTTTGGCCCGGTCGAGTATCGGCCAATGAATCAAAGCCACGTTTACAGATGCGCGCTCCGAACTCATGTGCCCCACGCTTTCAACCTGGCCAATTGCTCTCGCGATACACCCAGGGCTGCAAGTTCAAGATCTTCCAATGCTTCCAACTCTCCGACTTCGGCATCCAGCACCCGTCCGCTCGCAATCAAATCGGGCCGCAGAATCGCCGTGCGCACGAGTGAAACCGCGCGCTCAAACTGGCGAATTTTCCCGTGATGCCCGCTGAGCAAAGGTGACGGAACTTTGAGCCCCCCGGCTTCACGCGGGCGGGTGAACTGCGGGCATTCCAGCAAGCCCGGGCCACCGGTCGCGGCGTTTTCCCCGAACGAATCATTCTGCGCGGAAGCCTGATTGCCGAGCACCCCCGGCTGCAGGCGCGCCACCGACTCGATGATCGCGCAAGCTGCGACTTCGCCACCGTTCAAAATAAAGTCGCCCAATGAAATCTCGTCGTCGGCACGCACGGTGAAACGGTGATCGATACCGGCGTAGCGGCCGCAGACGAGCACGATGTTCTCGCGCAGTTTGGAGTACTCGCGCGCCAGCTCCTGCGACCAGCGCCGGCCTTGCGGAGAGAGCACCACCACCCGGCAGCGTTCATTTACGCGCAACGAATCCACCGCCGCCTGCAGCGGCTCCACCTTCATGACCATGCCGTCGGACCCGCCGAAGGCTTTGTCGTCGACCGTGTGATGTACGTCGTGGGCAAAGACCCGCGGATTCAAAGTGCCAATACTCAATTCCCCGCGATCCACAGCCTGGCGCAGGAGTCCGGCGCTCAAAAAACCATCGATTAACTGCGGAAAAAGGGTCACCACCGTGAATTTCATAGGTGCGCGGAAGATCCAATTTCATCGGGAGTTTGTCAAACCTCCCATTGCGAGTGGTCTTTTTGGGCGGTTATCCGTCCAAAAGGCCGGGCGGAAGCTCCATTGCAACCGTGCGCCCGTCGAAGTCGATGTGGCGAAGAAAGGCATCGACCATCGGGATCAGGATCTCATCGCCATTGTGCTGCACGCGCAAAAGATCCTGTGCACCGTTGGTGGCAAAGCCGACAATCTCGCCGATCCGCTCACCCTTTTCCGTAATCACAGTGAAGCCTAAAATTTGTTTGAGAAAAATCGCGTCGCCTTCATCGGCTTCGAGCAGTTTTTCGCTAATATAGACACTTTGTTTGCGCAGGGCCTCGCTTTGATTGCGATCGGTCACGCCTTCGAGAAAAACCAGCAAGCCTTCTTTATGCGGACGCGCGGCCCGCACCTTGTACTCGACAAAATCGCCGCCCTTGGGGTCACATAAGCCCAATACGTTAAGAGAACTTAACCAGTCGGCCTTTTCGGCTTTGAGCTGGACGTAGATTTCACCGCGCAGGCCATGGGCGTCCTTGACCCAGCCCACACAGTGGAAGCCGGGAATCGCGCGCGGGACAAATTTAGAATTCGACTTATGATTCAGCTGATTATTCTACGATTTCGAGCACGCTGCGTTTGTGTAGCTTGGTGCTGGCGGCATTGAGGATCGTGCGCATGGAACGGGCTGTGCGGCCCTGTTTGCCGATGACTTTGCCGAGGTCTTCTTTGGCGACTTTCAACTCAACAACGGTTGTTTGCTCGCCGACGACTTCGTTCACTTCAACTTCATCGGGTTTATCGACCAGTGATTTGGCCATGAATTCAACCAGGTCTTTGAGCGACATCGGGTCCATGTTTTCAATTCCTCTTAAGCTGGAGCATCAAAGATAGATATGAGTTCATTATAGCTTAAACACAGGCTGCGTAAAGCAGGTTTATGCTTTTACAGCCTGGGATTTGCGAATGAGGCTTTTGACTCGATCCGAAGGTTGCGCGCCTTTTTTGATCCAGGCCTGAACCTTCTCCATATCGCAGGTGAACTCTTTCTCTTGGCCTTGCGGTGTCGGATTGTAGTGTCCGATCACTTCGATGAATTTTCCACCCAGCCAGCGACGTTGATCCGCAACCGTGATTCTGTACTTAGGGCTATGTTTTTTTCCAAAGCGAGCCAGTCGGATGACGACCATATTTCCTGTTCCTATCGATAAGAGTGCAAAGAGATTAGGAATTACACCGAGATCAAAGGCCGCGCAAGGTTTTTGCCAAAGGCGGCTTAAAACGGGCTGCGGCCACCGCGGCCCAATCCCATCTTCATCATTTGCGACATCATTTTCTGCGTTTTGGCGAATTGTTCGACCAGGCGGTTGACGTCTTTGACCTCGGTGCCCGATCCGGAGGCAATTCGTAACCTCCTTGAACCATTTAAGATCTTCGGGTTTTCACGCTCGGCGAGGGTCATGGACCGGATAATCGCCTCGATCTTTTTGACCTCTTTGTCAGGCGGGGCCATGTCCTTCATCTGTTTGGTCATTTGCCCCATGCCCGGGATCATTTTCATGATCGATTCGAGGCCGCCCATCTTCTTCATCATCTGAATCTGCTTGAGGAAGTCGTCGAGCGTAAAGGCGGACTTGGCGATCTTACGTGCGGATTCACGCGCAGTTTTTTCGTCGATGACTTCTGCAGCCTTCTCGACCAGCGAAAGCACATCGCCCATTCCTAAAATGCGGCCGGCAAGACGGTCGGGATGGAAGATTTCGAGGTTGGCGACTTTTTCACCGACGCCGAGAAATTTGATCGCAACGCCGGTACTGGCGCGAATGCTGAGGGCGGCGCCACCGCGTGCATCGCCGTCGACTTTGGTGAGAATCATACCGGTCAATCCGAGCTTGCTATGAAAACCCTCGGCCACCTGCACGCTCTGTTGGCCGAGCATGGCATCGG
Organism: Pseudobdellovibrionaceae bacterium; assembly: GCA_043782715.1. Classification (GTDB taxonomy): domain Bacteria; phylum Bdellovibrionota; class Bdellovibrionia; order Bdellovibrionales; family UBA1609; genus JALHOQ01. The sequence goes on from JAYWAE010000052.1 coordinate 5,379, forward strand.
AGATCAGCAACACTTCGTTCGGTGTCCACACGCCTTTGAGGGCAGAGAGTTCTTGCATCAACGGTTCGTCGATCTGCAAGCGGCCGGCGGTGTCGCAGATTACGACTTCGACCATCTCTTGCGTGGCCCATGCTTTTGCCTGTTTGAGAATTTCTTCGGGTTTTTGCTTCGCGTCCGTCGGGAAAACCGGGATATTGTTTTGTTTGGCCAATAAAGTGAGCTGCTCGACGGCGGCTGGGCGGTAGACGTCGAGAGGTATCAGGCCAGGCTTTTTCTTCAAATTCTGCCTTACAAACAACGCTAGTTTAGCTGCCGTAGTCGTTTTACCGGCGCCCTGCAGGCCGACTAAAAAAATCACGGCCGGATTGCCGCGCACGTCGATCTCTTGAGCCGCATCGCCGAGCATGTGCACCAATTCGTCGTGCACGATCTTGGTAAACTGCTGGCCCGCCGTCAGGCTTTGCATGACCTCATGGCCGAGAGCCTTGGTTTTGACGGCCTCCAAGAAATTTTTGACCACCTTGAAGTTGACGTCGGCTTCGAGCAGGCTGAGGCGTATCTCTTTGATCGCAGCCTCGATATTGGCTTCCGTGATCGTGCCTTGGCCGCGAATCTTTTGCAGCGTGGTTGTCAATTTGTCGGACAATGACTCAAACACGGTTGGTACTCCAAGCCCAGTCATACAGTTTCATTCTCAAAGTCGCAATCCGAGCTTTGCTGTAAACCTTTTTACCAGCGCATAAAGCTGCCGCGGCGTAAGCTGCGGACGGCTAGCGCGAGAGTCAGCATGCACGCGGCGGTGGAAATCGCCAGGGCGATTCCGGGCTCGACGTCGCTCTGGCCGAGGATGCCGTAGCGCACTCCGTTGATCATGTAGAGCAGCGGATTGCACATCGAAATCGAGCGCCAAAACGGCGGCAGATGCTCGACCGAGAAAAACACGCCCCCGAGATAGATGAGCGGCATGAGCACGAAGCCCGTGATGGCGCTGAGCTGATCAAACGTCTTGGCCCAAAAGGCCACGATGATGCCGAAGCTGGCGAACGAAAGGCAACCGACGAACAAAAAAACCGCAAGCGCCAATGGATGTTGAATGCCGAGAGGCTCTCCGTGCATCCACCAATAGGCACCTTCGCCCGCAAGGAAGGTGACGGCCCCGACCAGAATACCGCGAATCAAGGCCGCCATGCTGAGTGCGAGAATGATTTGCGTCGAGCTGAGCGGTGAAACTTTGAGGTCTTCGAGATCGCCGCTGAATTTTGCGGCGATGATCGAGCTCGAGGTGTTTTGGAAGGCGTTGTTGAGACAGCCCATCATCACTAGGCCGGGGATCAAGAACGCGATGTACGGCAATTGATCTTTGAGCACAATGCGCTCACCAAGCGAAACGCCGAAGATCATCAAGTACAGTGTGGCGCTGACGAAGGGCGTGACCACGGTTTGCGCGACGACTTTCATAAAGCGCGCGATCTCGCGCTGGAAGAGTGAGTAGAATGGGGTCCAGGTGAGTTCGTTCATGGCCGCGCTCCGGTACCGGGTGATTGCGGGATTTGTTCGCTGGTGAGTTTGCGGAAGACGTCTTCGAGTTTGCCTTCTTCCACCTGTACGTCGCGCAGGTTTTCGGACGGTAATTTGAGATCAGCCAGCAGCTCACCGAGCGGCGTACCCATC
>JAYWAE010000053.1:0-2663 GCA_043782715.1 Pseudobdellovibrionaceae bacterium
CGGCATAATACGAAAAGGGCCTGGCTGGACAATTGTTTTTGCAAAGTAAAATCTGGAAGTGGTTTTTGACTCATCGCTCCCGCCGCCAATCTTGGTGCCTCCGTGGCCTTGCTGTGCTTAAAGAATGTCACAGGAGATCAATGGGTTGATGGCTTATTCGTCACGCATTTCAGGGACTGGCTCGTATTTGCCGGAACGCCTGCTCACCAATCAAGATTTAGAGAAAATGGTAGAGACCAGCGACGAATGGATCCTGGAGCGCACGGGAATCGCGAGCCGCCATATTGCCGCACCTACACAGGCCACCTCCGATTTAGCTTATGAAGCCGCTCTGCGCGCGATGAAAGCCGCTGGCGTTACGGCCGGCGAATTGGACGCCATTTTAGTTGCCACGGTTACCGGCGATCAATCCATGCCCAACACCGCCTGCCTGCTGCAAGCCCGGTTGAAATGCCGTTCGATCATGGCGCTGGATATCTCGGCCGCTTGCTCGGGCTTTGTTTACGGCGTCAGTATCGCCGATCAGTTTATTAAATCGGGAATGTTTAAGAACGTGCTGGTGGTGGGAGCCGAAACGCTTTCGCGCATCATGAACTACGAAGACCGCCAGACCTGCATTTTATTCGGCGACGGAGCCGGCGCGGCCGTGGTCAGCCGAGCTACTGAAGAATCGACTTCGAAAATTTTGTCCGCTCACCTCGGTGCGCAGGGCGAACTCGGTGATGTGCTCACATTGACCGGTGGCGGTTCGCGCATTCCATTTTCACAAGAGGTGCTGGATAAAAAACTGCATCTTGTGCAGATGAAGGGCCGCGAAGTATTCAAAGCCGCCGTGCGTGCGCTGGTCGACCGCTGTGAAGAGGCGCTCAGTGCCAATAAAATTTCGGTCGACCAAATCGATTGGGTTGTCACTCATCAAGCCAATCTGCGCATTATCGAATCCGTCTCGAGTCAACTCGGCATTCCGGTCGATAAACAGCTGGTGAACATCCGCAACACTGGCAACACGTCCTCGGCTTCGATTCCGATTCTATTCGACGAATCCATTCGCAACGGCACTATCAAGCGCGGCGACACCGTGCTTTTTGCCGCGTTCGGCGCGGGCTTGACCAGTGGCTCGCTGCTTCTCAAGTACTGATATGAAAACACAAACTCGCTTTATACTCTTGGCCGTCCTACTGCTGATCTTGGCCGGAACATTTCTGTTTTGGAAACGCGGATCCATGTTGCCCGGCGCGCAAGGCTCAGGCGCCGTCATGGGTGGTGGCGCAGCTGTTTTTGGCGGCAATCAGGAGCAAAAGACGGCAGGCGGTTTAATTGCCGGGGGCAAAATCACCCTCGGCGCGGTGCCCGCAGAAGCACCGCCGCCGATCGATCCAGAATTTCAAAAATGGATAAGCCGCGAGGCCGTCAATGTCGGCAGCTTAAATGGCGGCGGAAGCGGCAAAACCGAAGAGATGGAGCGTATCGCCAAAGCTCTAACACCGTCGCAAGCTGAGCAGCTTTTACAGACAGCGGTAAGCGATGCATCTCCCGCCGCAGAACGAATTCTAGCCGTTTACTTGCTGGGTGAAGGCGGTGCCCAGACACGCTCTCAGCTCGTCCGCTTTGTTCATACACCGCTTCCCGATCGCGGGACGGCGGCCACTCATACGATGGCTGAAACGCAACACGCCGCCGACCGGGCACGCGTCCTTGTGGCGATAGAGGCACTCGCGGCTCAGGCGAAGACGGATCCCGCTGCGCTACAGGCATTGCAACAGGCGATTGCAGGTATTCAAGATCCTAATGTTAAACGTCTAGCGCAAAAGTACCTGGACGAGCTGCGCGCTCACTAAATCCCTGACAGACAAGTTAAGTATTTTTTGTTGGCTTCTCCCCATTGATGGTGGTGCCATTCTGGTGATCACGAAATTCCGTGATTAGGGGTTTTTTCAAGGAGGGGACTTTGGGTTTTAAGCATTGGATCTTGTCACTGTCGATTTTGGCTACTGGATGGACGGTGCATGCCGCCGATTGCGTCTCGCAAGCGGACATGCAGGACATCGCCAGTCATTTTCAACAATTCAGCAATCTAGCCGGTAGCCAGTATTGCTATGACGGCTCACAGACTTCGCATCTGATCGAAGCCCTCATGTTCATGCGCAACAATAAGTGGGCGGCTTCGATGCCCAAGAGCACGGACCAGCTTTTCTCAGGCACGTTTGCCAGCGATTGGTTTGGTTACTTCACAGGACGCATCAATGAACTCAGCGTGGAATCCAGTTGCCCAAAGGGTGTAGGCGCATTCGTCTACGGCTGGGGTGGCAACACGATGTACGTTTGCCCGATGATGTTGACCGACAACTTCGTCGCCGTTGATCGCGCCAGCGTGATGATGCACGAAGCCCGTCATATCGACGGCTATCCGCACATCACGTGCAGCCGCGGCCCGCGCGCCGGTTTGGGCGGAGCCTGCGACAATCGTATCACCGATACGGGTTCCTATGACGTAACGGTCGAGACCTATGCACAAATGGCGGAATACGCGCCGAATTTGCACCCAGCCTTGCGTGCATACTCAAAAGCTTCGGCGGTGATTTACGCCGACGAAGCGTTCGACACGCCCGTCAGCATCGACCGCACGGAGAAATTCGTACTGCTGACGAACAAAAAGGAATTTT
>JAYWAE010000054.1:0-18477 GCA_043782715.1 Pseudobdellovibrionaceae bacterium
TTGGGCAAAGACGGCCTCACTTACGCCAAATACGTGCGCAAGGTGAACGACGTCCTCAAAGACAAGCTGCCGCCGAATACGATGATTGCATTTGAAAAACCGCAGCAGGCCGTCAACTTGGAGACCGGCAAGATTCCGCGTCTTGTGCGCACCGACACCGACGTCGGTGGCGAATTGCTCGAAGACGCCTGGGTCAGTCAGGGTCAGTACGGTGAACCCAACGTCAGCTTCCGCTTTGGTTCCGATGGCGCACGCAAGTTCGGCGACCTAACGGGCAAAAATATCGGCCATCAATTGGCCATCGTGCTCGACGAAGTCATTTACTCCGCTCCCAACATTCAAAGCCGCATCGACCGCGAAGGCCAGATCACTCTCGGCCAGCGTAACGGTGAAGAGGCGATGAAAGAGGGCGCCATGATCGCCACGGCTCTGCGCGCGGGCGCCTTGCCGGCAGCACTGACGCAAATGGAAGAGCGCTCGGTTGGTCCTTCGCTTGGGGCGGACTCGATTCAAAAAGGCAAACGCGCGGGCATGATCGGCCTCTTGTTGGTCGTGATCTTCGTGTGTTGCTACTATAAAATGGCCGGCGCCATCGCGGCACTCTGCTTGGGCCTCAACGTATTGAGTTTGCTGGCTCTGCTCAGCGCGCTCGGGGCCACGCTCACGCTGCCTGGTATCGCCGGTATCACCCTGACTATTGGAATGGCGATCGATGCCAACGTGATCATTTTTGAGCGCATCAAAGAAGAACTGGCGCGCGGAGCGGCTATGAAAACCGCGATCAGCGAAGGCTTCCGTCATGCCTGGACGGCGATCTTCGATTCAAACGTGACCAACGCCATAGCCGCGGCGGTCCTCGTGTACTTCGGTTCTGGCCCCGTACGCGGTTTCGGCGTCACATTGATCGCCGGCATCGTGACCACGCTGCTGACCGCGGTCTTCGTCACCCACTTTTTAATGGACCTGATGAGCAACACCTTCAACGTCAAAAAGATTTCGATTTAGTGAGGAACGCGTAAATGGCAACCAATGTGAAGAGCAAAAAAGAAGAGAGCTGGGGCCGCTACGATTTCCTGGGTGTCGCCAAGTACATCACGGCTGGCTCGGTGTTTTTGGTCATCCTTTCGATGTTGATCATCGCCACCAAGGGCCTCAACTACGGCGTCGATTTCGCCGGTGGTATCGAAGTGCAGGCGCAGTTCAATAAATCGGTGGACGCTGGGCATGTTCGTCAGTTCATGACCGACCTCGGCTTCCCTCACGCCAACGTGCAAGCGCTGGGCGACACCAACGAATATCTCATTCACGTCGAGTCGGTGACCGGCAAATCGGACGCCGAGACCAACGTTTTTATTCAAGAGACGATTACTAAGATCAAAAGCGGTTTGAGTGCTCGCTTCGCAAGCGAAGGCGCCAACGTCCGCCGTGTTGACACCGTCGGCCCGCAAGTGGGTGCTGAACTTCGCCGCAACGGAATTTTGGCGGCGTTTTATTGCCTGCTTCTGATCTTGATCTTTGTCGGTCTGCGCTTCGACTACCGCTACGCTCCCGGCGCCGTGTTCTGCCTGTTCCACGATGCCATCATCACGGTCGGCATTTACTCGTTGTTCAATTGGGAATTCACCGTGCAGACCATGGCGGCGATCTTGACCATCATCGGGTACTCGCTCAACGACACGATCGTGATTTTCGACCGAATTCGTGAGAACCAGGCGCATTTCCGCGACAAAGACATCTACTGGGTCTCCAACCGTTCGATCAATGAGACGCTCTCGCGTACGATTTTGACTTATATTCTGACCTACATCACGGTGGGTTCGATGTTCTTCTTCGCCGACGGTGTGATTCGCGATTTCGCGATCGCGATGCTGATTGGAATGTTTTTGGGCGCGTATTCAACTGTGTATGTGGCGACTCCGCTGATGCTGATTCTCGACGCTTATCGCAAGCGTAGGCGTCTACAGGTTCAGACCGCGTAGAGTAATTAACTGACGTGCTATCAGGAGGAAACGATGACTGATCTTTCGCAAATGCTTCGTTGGAACACTGGTTTTGTCCGGGGACTAGCCGAAACCGTTTTGAAGCGGGCTAAAGTGATTCGCAGCTCGCTCAACCCTTATCAGGCGGCCACTCCGGCGGTTAAAAAGGCCAAGGCCAAGCAGCCCGCAGCTAAGACTCCGCGGCGCCGTACCGCCAAGACGACGGTGCGCAAAGGCAAGAAAGCGTCTAGCCTCAAGCAATGAGCCCGCAGGCGGAGATCAGTCCCGGCACGAGCGCGGTCGTCTTGCTCTCCGCAGGTTTAGATTCCACGTTCAATTTGCTCAAAGCGCTGGAAAAATTCAGCGTCCGCATGGTTCTGACTTTCAACTACGGGCAAAAAGCCGCGGCCCCTGAAGTCGAACGTTCCGCCCGCCTGGCCAAACACTACAATCTGCGCCACGAAGTCGTAGAGTTGCCCTGGTTTGCTAAATTCACACGCTCCGCACTGCTCACCCGTGAGTCTGTTCCGAGTGAGGGCGAAGTCGAAATCGACAATCTCCGCCGCTCGCTGGAAACCGCAAAGGCGGTTTGGGTGCCGAATCGCAACGGCATATTTCTGAATATCGCAGCTGGCTTCGCTGAGGGTTTAGGGGCCGGTGTGGTGATTCCGGGATTTAATATGGAAGAGGCACAAACCTTCCCCGACAATAGCGGTGGATTTTTGCAAGCGCTCAACGCGAGCTGGGCATTTTCCACGGACTCAGGCGTGCGCACACATTGTTTTTCGACCGAAATGAACAAAACGCAGATTGTGGAAGACGCCAAGCGCATGCGTTTGCCGTTCCACATGCTTTGGCCTTGTTATCTGCCGGGCCCGCGCTGGTGCGGCAGTTGCGAATCGTGCCGGCGTTTTGAGCGGGCGATTGAAGCCAATGGCATGGACTTCAACAAGCTGCGCGAGGAGGCCGGATGAAGGCGCAATTTTTAGACAGCGAAGAAAAATATGACGGTTCCCAACTGGTCTCTTTGCACAATTATCTGCAGCATAAGTTGCTCGGCGATTCGATCGTAGCTTGGGTTGGACCATGTGACGTGAGCTTTGAGCACATGGCCGACGGCGAAGATTTAATCCAACAGGCCGAAATCCGCGGCTCCAAGATGTTGCATTTTCTAGTCGAGAAGTTCGAAACGCAATTGTTCTCGGCGGTGGCTCTGCAGCGCCTGATGGCCGCCATCATCAAAGATCAAATCGCGATCATGGCGACGGATAAAAAAATGGCCGCAGCTATGTTTCGCGAAGGCGATGATCTCTACATCGACGACCGCAAGCTGAGCATTTCCATCGCCACGCAGAGCCCGCTCAGCTCACTGATCCACTTCGCAGTGAATGTCAGCAACGCAGGGACGCCGGTTCAAACATTGTCACTCGAAGATTTGGGAATCGATCCCAAAATTCTCGCTCTGGAGACGATGACGTTATTCAGCAATGAAGTGAAATCCATCAGACAAGCCACGCAAAAAGTGCGGTGGGTGAAGTAGTAAGAGGTCACTATCCCTGGAGCGGGCTGGGAACAACGTAAGTTTTGGCGTTAAACCGCAACGACTTCGAGGATTTCAGGAATCGCCGAGCGCAAACGAGTTTCGATTCCCTCTTTGAGAGTGAGCTCTGAACTCGGACAGCCCGAACATGAACCCTGCATGTGGAGATACACGCGGCCTTCTTCAAAACGGTCGAAGACTATGTCGCCGCCGTCCATTGCGACGGCCGGGCGGATTTCGTCGCGCAAGATCTGCTTAATTTGCCGTACGATCGGGGACTCGTTTGCATCGTCGGCTTCCGTTACTGCATCCGTGGCGGCCGGCAAAAGCACGCCTTCACCGCGCTGCAAATGTTCACGAATCAAATCCGACAACGGATCGGCTAGGACTTCCCAATCCACCCAGTCTTGCTTGGTCACGGTCACGAAGTGCGTTCCCACGAAGACCCCGGCTGCCCAGGGAAAACCGAAGATTTTACGCGCCAATGGGCTGCGGGCACAGTCTTGGGCGCTGGTGAAATTCATTGATTCCGTGGCGATCGGCGCCGTCACGACGAACTTAAGAGACTGCGGATTGGGGGTCGATTCGTAGTTCACTTGGAATTCGTTCATGTGTGAACAAATAGCATCGGTGCGCTTAAATAGCCAGAGGGGTGGCCAGTGTTAAGGCTTGATTTCGCTCTCGCCTCTGCCTAATTTCGTAATCTTGCAAACCTGAGCAGGAGCCCACCCGATGACGCCAAGAGTTAGAGAGATTTTGAGCTGGTACGGAGCCGACAATCCGGGAGTGCTGACCAATTTGGCCCGCATGATGAATCACGGCACGTTGGCTGGAACCGGTAAAATGGTGATCCTGCCGGTCGATCAGGGATTCGAGCACGGGCCGGCGCGCAGCTTCGCGCCCAACCCGGATGGTTATGATCCCACCTATCATTTTAGTTTAGCAATTGAAGCCGGTTGCAACGCGTATGCAGCGCCGCTGGGTTTTATTGAAGCCGGTGCCCGCGATTTCGCCGGTGAGATTCCGCTGATTTTGAAAGTCAACAACTCCGATTCGCTTTACAAACCAAAGGGCGATCCGATCTCGGCACTGACTTCGGGTATCGACGATGCTCTGCGCTTGGGTTGCGCCGGCGTTGGTTACACGATTTATCCGGGTTCAAGTGCGCGCAATGATCAGTATGTGGCTTTGCAACACGTGACCAGCGAGGCGAAAAAAGCCGGCCTCGCCGTGGTGGTTTGGTCCTACCCGCGCGGCGAAGGGATTACGAAGGAGGGCGAGACGGCCGTGGATGTCGTGGCCTACGGGGCGCAAATCGCGGCTCAGCTCGGCGCGCACATCATCAAGGTCAAGCCGCCGACAGCACATATCGAACAAGCGGAAGCCAAAAAGGTTTATCAAGAAAAGAACATTCGCGTCGAGAAGCTCGCCGATCGCACGCGCCACGTGATCGAGGCGTCGTTCAACGGTCGCCGCATCGTGATCTTCAGCGGCGGAGAAGCCAAGAGCACCGAAGATATTTTGAAAGAAGTGAGGGAACTCGCCGTCGGCGGTGCCTTTGGTAGCATCATGGGCCGTAACGCCTTTCAACGCCCGCGCAAAGAAGCCGTAGCCTTGCTCAAGAGCGTAATGTCCGCCTTCGCTGGCACTCTATGAGTACCGAGCGCGACAATCCGCTGCGCGCGGAAAAAAAGCGCAAACTGGCCGCACTGCGGGAAAAGGGGCTCGACCCCTTTCCGCATAACTTCAAGCCCACGCACAAAGTGGAGCAGGTGAAGCGGGCACACGCGGAAATCCAAACCGGTGAGCAAGTCCCTGGCGATATCGTGATGGCCGGCCGCTTGATGACCAAGCGGGACATGGGCAAGGCCGCTTTTTTCAATTTTCAGGATCAGACCGGTTCGCTGCAAGGCTATGTCAAGCTCGAGGAATTGGCGGCGAAGGATCAAGATTTTTTCAATCTCGTCGACCTCGGCGATTGGATCGGGATCACCGGTTTTATTTTTAAAACCAAAAAGGGCGAGCTTTCGATCCACTGTAAGAAATTTGCGATCATCTGCAAAACTATCGAGCCGCTGCCGGAAAAATTCCACGGCGTGGCCGACATCGAAATCAAATACCGCCATCGCCATTTGGATTTGATCACCGACGAAGAGTCGCGCAACGTCTTCATCACGCGCTCAAAAATTCGCCGTGAAGTGCGCCGCTTTCTCGACGATCGTGGATTTCTGGAAGTGGAAACGCCAGTGCTGCAACCGATCTACGGGGGCGCCGCCGCCTATCCCTTTTCGACCCACCATCGCGCGCTCGACATGAAACTGTTTTTAAAGATTTCGCCCGAGCTCTATTTGAAACGCCTAATCGTCGGCGGTTTCGAAAAAGTCTACGACATGAGTAAGAACTTCCGTAACGAGGGCATCGACCGCTCGCACAACCCGGAATTCGACATGCTCGAGTGGTATGAGGCTTACACGGACTATCACGATCAGATGCAGCAGTTCGAAGAGCTGATTTGCCACGTCGTCATGGCCTGCCGGGGTACACTCAAAATCAACTATCAAGGCAAGGAGCTCGACTTCACGCCGCCATGGCGGCGCTTGACTGTTTACGAAGGCATTCGCCAGTACGCAGGTTTTGATCCCGAGAAGATTTCGGATGCGGACCTGTTCAAAAAAATCCGCGAGCTGGGCGCCGATATCGAAAAGCCGGGCTTGCGCGGTGAAATGCTTATGGAAGCTTTTGAGCTCACGGTCGAGAAGGAACTCTGGCAACCGACATTCATCATGGATCATCCAGCCGAAGTCTCGCCGTTGACCAAGACTCATCGTGTTCACAGCGGTTTGGTTGAACGCTTCGAGCCGATGGTCGCGCACATGGAGCTCGGCAACTCATACACCGAACTCAATGATCCCGAAGATCAGCGCCGTCGCCTAGAAGCCCAAGAGGCTCAGCGGGTGGTCGATGAAGAGGCTCAGCCCATGGATGAAGATTTTCTCAATGCCATCGAGACCGGTATGCCTCCTACGGGCGGCGTGGGGGTTGGGATGGAGCGGCTGGTGATGCTGGTCACCGATCGGCCGTCGATCCGCGACATTATTTTGTTCCCGACCATGAGGTTTAAATAATTGCGTAACCTGAAGGCCTATATTTCGTCCGCGGTGCTTGTGCCTATTTTGTTTGTCTTGCTCACGGGCACTTTGTCCTTGTTGTTCACAGGCTGCCAAATCGCGCCCAAGCCCACGCAAATTACTGAAACGCGCGTGCGCCCATTTACGGCATTGGTGGAAAAGGCGGAGCGGCCAATCGAGGTCACGCCACTCACGGTGGTGCTCGATGCGCGTTCGAGTTTCGACTACGGACTCAATCACGTCGTGAACTCACTGCCTTTGCAGTGGTCCGATTTAGCCGAGAAAGAGGCGACGGGCGAAACCCTGCGCGATTTGCACAAGGCGGCCTTGCGCCTGTCCCTGCTTGGTTTGACTCCGCAGACCTCAGTGGTGATCGTCGGATACGGCAATGCCGGCCGGGGTGAAGAGGGCCGTTTGGCGTGGAGCCTTTTATTTTTGGGATTTCACGATGTGCAGATTACCGGTGTCGAGGCCATGCGCAAGAGCATGACTCAAGAAGCCTCTCCTGCCGCGCAAAATGTGCCGCCGTGGAAAGCGGAGTCGCGCGACGAATTGCAAATCGGCAAGAATGAGTTTTTGAATTTGGCGCTCAATCCCAAGCTGCGCTTGGAGAATCGTGTGCACATCCTCGACGTGCGTTCTGCGCAAGAGTACCTCAATAAAATTCCGGGAAAATCCAAGCTACCGGATATCAACGCCATCAATATCGAGTGGAAGAATTTTTTTACCGCTTCGGGACGGCCGGATGTAAAATTCAAAGGCAAATTGGCCGCGCTTGGTGTTCAGCCTGAGGACCGGGTGATTTTGGTTAGCAATCGGGGAGTGCGTTCGGGCGCGGCGGCATATGCATTGTTCGCGCTCGGATTTGAACACGTGCAGAATTTCACCGCCGGATGGAATTCCCTGGCTCCATGATCGTGGCGCGGCGAACGGCATCGCGCAAGCCGGCCAGCCGCTCACAGTAGGGCTCCAGGTCGGCGGTTTCCACGTCGATTGATTTCAATTCCGATTTTACGCCCTCGGTTTTGAACTGCAACATTTCCAGCTGCGCGCGCGATGCGAATGTCACGGCGCCCGGACTCATGCTCAAATCTAAATACAAACTCAGTTTAGAACCGGCTGCGATCAAGCCGGCATAAATGCTAGAGGCGCGCGTATGGGCCAGCGGATTGGCGAGGCGGCCTTCGCAGCTCGCGTGGGCCCGGGAAAGCGTCAGCAATGCAAAAAATATCCATTTGCCCAAGAGTTGTCCTCTTCCGTGACCGGTTTGCGTAGCAGATTTGATTCGGTAATGGTTAGAGCAAGATCAAGACCAACGGGTCAGGCCGCGGACTTGAGCTTTTGAAAGATACCCATGAGCGCACGCATGACTTCGGGGTCGTAGCGCGTGGCCAGTTTGCCGGCCATCAGCTCAATGGCGTCGGTCGGCTTCATCGGGTCGTTGTAGGAACGCTTGGTGGTCAAGGCGTCGTAGGTGTCGGCCACGCTCACCACCCGCGCCATGGCGTGGATCTCTTGCGCGGTGAGGTTCTGCGGATAGCCGTTGCCGGCCATGCTTTCATGGTGTTCGAAGGCGCAGGCTTTGATCGATTCGCTGGATTTATGTTCACTGAGGATCATCAAGCCGTATTGCGGATGCTTTTGCATTTGCATCCATTCGGCGTCAGTCAGGGGACCGTTCTTACAGATGATTTCAAGTGGGATGTGGCGTTTGCCGATATCGTGAAACAGCCCGCCGAGCCCAAGTTCGCGCAAGTCGCTGCCGCGAAAGCCGACCGCCTGACCAAGGCCGAGCGAATAAATACTGACGTCGAGTGAATGATTGTAGGTGTAAAAATCGTGGCTCGAAAGCCCAATTAAGTTCACCATCGCCTCGGCGTCGGAGTCCATGAATTGCACGAAGTCTTCGACCACGCTGCGGGCATCGTGCAGCGCATGTTCGATATCCGGACGCTCGAACAATTCCTCCACTAGCACCATGGTGCTCTCGCGCAGAATCAAGGCTTTTTGTTTGGTGTCGAGTTGGTCACTGACCAGGCCTTCACGCACGAACGCGTGATAGCGTGCACGTTCGGCAGCCAGAATATAAAAGGATTCGGGCGCTTTTTTCTCGAAGCTGACGATTTTTTCCGCCATGAGCCGGTCGCCGGCGCGTAGATAATGCACGTGGCGCTCGCCAATACTGACAAATAAATCGAATGGGATGGGCTTCACCGGCGGCAAACTATTGAGCCGGATTTTCATGTATTTGCCGGGCGCGCCTTTGACCGTGGTCATAGGCTTTCATTGTGCCATGGTTTGATTGACTCTCCTAATAAAGATGGCAGACTTGACCGCCTTATGGCGCTTCAATTTGATACGGAAGTTCAGTATGTAAAGGGCGTTGGTCCAAAGTTGGGGGACCTGTTGCGCCGGCGTGGAATTGCCCGCGTGCAAGATCTGCTCGAGAACTTTCCGCGTACTTATGAGGACCGCCGCGCCGTGCGTTCCATCCAGTCTTTGGTCCCGGATCAGTTGGTGAGCATCAAGGCACGCGTATTGAAAATCAGTTCCATGGAAATGGGAAAATCTAAGCGCCGCATGTGGGAAGTGACCGTAGGCGACGGCAGCGGACGAATCGCCTGCAAGTTCTTCCGCATACCGTACAAGGGATACTTCGAGCGCTTTCAGCCGATGCAAGAGGTACGCGTGATCGGCAAGGTGACGCATTATCGCGGCGTCACCCAATTCCATCACCCCGACATTCATGCGATTCAGGAAAACGAAGAAATCGAAAATGCGCTGGTGGCGATTTACAGCGAGATCGAAGGCCTGACCTCCGCCAAAATCGCGCGTCTCGTGAAGACGGCCTTGGTGCAAGAAATCCCGGAACCGCTGCCAGCCATGATCCTAAATAAATACAGTTTAATTGGCCTGAGTAAGGCGTTGCACGAAGTGCATGAACCACCGCCGGATCAAGGCGACTTGTTTCTAAAGTTCGAAGCCCCCGCGCAGAAGCGGGTGATTTTTGACGAGTTCTTTTTGATCGAGTTGCATCTAGCGGCAAAAAAAGCGGGTTTGGAAAAAGAAATGTCGATTCCTATCGCGGCGAGCGGCGTTTGGTGCGAAAAGCTCAAAGCCGGATTGGAATTTGAACTCACCGCAGCGCAACTGCGCGCCTACGCCGAGGTCGTGCGCGATCTGCAAAGGCCGCACCCCATGCACCGCCTCGTCCAGGGCGATGTCGGAAGTGGAAAGACGTTGGTCGCCCTGATGGCCGCGGCGTTCGCAGCCGAGGGCGGTATACAGACCGCGCTGATGGTGCCGACTGAGATCCTAGCCGAGCAACATTTCGCCAACGCCAGCGCACGCCTTGGCCCGCTGGGCATGAAGGTGGCGATGCTCACCAGCCAGATCAAGGGCAAAGAACGTGTAGCCGTGCTCGAAGGCTTGAAAAACGGCGAGATTCATTTGTGCATCGGAACGCACGCGCTGATTCAAGACGACGTCGAGTTCAAAGCGCTTGGCCTGGTCATCGTCGATGAACAGCATCGCTTTGGCGTTGAACAGCGCAACAAGCTCAAACGTAAGGGAGTGTCGCCGCACTTCTTGGTCATGACGGCTACGCCGATTCCGCGCACGCTGGCGATGACCGTTTACGGAGATCTCGATGTCTCGGTGATCGACGAATTACCCAAAGGCCGGCAGCCGATCGTCACGCGCAAGACGTTTCAAAGCAAACGCGATTTGGTCATGGGTTTCGTAAAAGACCACGTGGCACAGGGCCGGCAAGCCTACATCGTCTATCCTCTCGTCGAGGAAAGCGAGACGATGGACTACAAAAACGCACTCGATGAATTCGAAAAGGTAACGGCCGAGTTTCCGCAATTCAAAATCGGACTGCTGCACGGGCGGATGAAGTCGCAAGAAAAAGACGATGTCATGCGCCGCTTTCGCGCTGGTGAAATACAAATTCTCGTCGCCACGACAGTAATTGAAGTCGGAGTCGACGTGCCCAATGCCACGATCATGGTCATCGAACACGCGGAACGCTTCGGCCTCTCGCAGCTGCATCAGCTGCGCGGCCGGGTCGGGCGGGGTGCGCACAAAAGCTACTGCGTACTCGTGTTGGGTTACGCGCTCTCCGAAGACGCCACTCAGCGCGCCGAAATCATGGAGCGGACCAGTGACGGCTTCAAAATCGCCGAAGCCGATCTCGAGTTGCGCGGTCCCGGAGAGTTCATGGGCACACGCCAGAGCGGACTTCCGGGTTTTAAAATGGCGAATCTGGTGCGCGACGTGCGCATTTTGCAGCAGGCGCGCGAAGCCGCTTTCGAATTGGCCAAGTCTGACCCTGGACTCGTGAAGCCCGAACACGCGCTGTTGCGCACGAAGCTCGATGTTTTACTCAAGACGTGGGTAGGTTAAAGACCCGATTCGGCAGGGTGGGCGCGTAAAAATTTCACGACAACCGCCCAAAATTGTCATTCAGACCCCCCTATATTTGATTATCCGTGTCAAAAATGGTAAACCACTAGCTCTTTCGGGTGAGCACCGTCGGTCAGCACTCGCAGTTTTAGCCAGGATTGAGGTCACATGGACGTTTCGGGAGGCACAATGGTTTCATTTAAAGTCGGGGACAACGCTGTATATCCGGGTCATGGCGTTGGCAAAGTGACCGCGATCGAAACCAAGGAAATCCTCGGTACGAAGCACACCTTCTACAGCATCAATATTCTGGATTCGGGCATGAAGATCATGGTTCCGAAGAACAACGCCGAAGCCGTAGGCCTGCGTCCGATCATTTCGCGCGACGAAGCCAAGAAGGTCATCGAGATCTTGCGCGAAACCAACGTTAAAATCGACAATCAGACCTGGAACCGCCGCTACCGCGAATATATGGAAAAAATCAAAACCGGTTCGGTTTATCAAATCGCCGAGGTTTTGCGCGACCTGTTCCTGCTCAAAGTCGATAAAGAGCTTAGCTTTGGCGAACGCAAGATGCTCGACAACGCCCGCTCCTTGCTGCTGCGCGAGCTGTCTTTGGCCACCAGCACGGATGAACTCCGCGCTCAGGACGAAGTCCGCTCCATTTTCAATTTGTAAGCGTCAGGCCTTACATTCCCTCTATAAATCGGGTTAAAATACTTGGCTTATAGAGGTGCCCATGTCTGATCCCACTGTACGAGTCCGCTTTGCCCCTTCTCCAACCGGCTATTTGCACGTCGGCGGCGCCCGCACGGCGCTGTACAACTACCTGTTCGCCAAGCATCACGGCGGCAAGTTTATTTACCGCATTGAAGACACCGACGAAGCCCGCAGCACCGAAGAGAGTTTGCGTATGCAAATCTCGGATATGGAATGGCTCGGCATGCACTGGGACGAGGGCCCCGACGCCAAAACTCTGGTGGAGACTGGCACCTACGGACCCTATCGTCAGAGCCGGCGGCTCCCGATATATAAAGAGCATGCGCAACGGCTGCTGGACAACGGCAAGGCCTACTACTGCTTTATGACCGACGCCGAAATCGAAGTGCAGCGGCAGGAATCGATGCGTATGGGCAAGCCGCCGCAGGTGAATTCGCCCTATCGCGATTGGCCGCTGTCCAAGGGCCTCGAGCGGCTCGCCGGCGGTGACAAAGCTTCGGTGCGTTTCAAAGTGACGGAGAAAAAAGACTACGTCTTGCACGATCTCGTGCGCGGCGATGTCACGTTTCCGTCGGACATGGTTGGCGACTTCGTGATGCTGCGTTCGAGCGGTATGCCGGTCTACAATTTTTGTTGTGTGGTCGACGATGCGTTGATGAAGATCACACACGTGCTGCGCGCGGAAGAGCATCTGAGTAATACCTTGCGGCAGATGATGCTGTTTGAAGCTTTTGATTACCCGCTGCCTAAATTTGGCCATCTTTCAATTATACTTGGCAGCGACCGGCAAAAGCTTTCGAAGCGCCATGGTGCCACCAGCTGCAATGAGTATAACGTGAATGGCTATTTACCCGAGGCGATGAACAATTTCATCGCCTTACTGGGCTGGAGTTCACCTGCGGCGCAAGAGATCTTGAAAATGGAAGAGATGATTCAGCAGTTCTCAGTCGAGCGCTTGAACTCTTCGCCCGCGGTATTCGATGAAACGAAACTACTATGGGTGAATGCCACGCATCTGCGCGCACTTCCGCATGACGAATTGTGGAGGCGAGTCGAGCCCTTTTTGCTCGCTGCCGGCTTGGTGTTGCCCAAAGATCCCGCTTGGCGAGATATGGCGCTGAGCGCTTTTAAGACGAATATGAATACTTTAAAGGACGCGGTCGAACACTTTCGTCCATTGAGCGAAGCGCCGCTCGAGCTGGCGGCCGAAGCGGCGGAGATTTTGGCATGGCCGACGACGCGCACGGTGGTCGAAGCTTGGCGAAGTGGGATCGAGAAGTCCGGCATGGACTACCTCTCTGAGGAACAGTTCAACAAATTGCAGGATTCGATCAAAGATACCGTGAACGTGAAAGGCAAGCATCTCTTTCAACCCATTCGCGTAGCCGTGATCGGCAAACCCCATGGTACCGAACTGAAGATGCTCGTGCCCTTGATGCATAAACGTAATTTATTGGCTCGCGCCGACGTGGTGTTAGGCCAGCTTAAATAGGGAAGAATTCATGATCTCAATCTACAATTCGCAAACGCAGAAAAAAGAAGAGTTTCAGACGCTGAAGCCCGGTGAGGTTAAGATGTACGTTTGCGGGCCGACCGTGTACGACTTCTTGCACGTGGGCAACTTTCGCGGCGCTATTTTTTTTAATCTGGTACGCAATTGGCTCGAGTTTCGCAATTACAAAGTGACATTCGTTTACAATTACACCGACGTCGACGACAAGATCATCAATCGCGCCAAAGCCGAAGGCGTATCGAGCGAGGACATCGCCAATAAATTTGTGGTGGAGTTTCAAAAAGATTTTGATTCCTTGAAGCTGCGCCGGCACACGCACAATCCGCGAGTCACCGAATACATGGGCCCGATCGTGGAATTGGTCGAAAAGCTGATCGCCAATGGAAAAGCCTATGTGGCGGAGGGCGACGTGTACTTCGACGTGCACTCGATTCCCGACTACGGCAAGCTTTCGCACAAGAAAGTCGACGAGCTCGAGCAAGGTGTGCGCATTGAGGTCGACTCGCGCAAAAAGCATCCGGCTGACTTTGCCGTGTGGAAGAGCTCAAAAGACGGCGAGCCTTCGTGGCCTTCGCCGTGGGGTAATGGGCGCCCGGGCTGGCACATCGAATGCTCGGCCATGGCGCGTGGGTTGCTCGGTGATCAAATGGACATTCATGGCGGCGGATTGGATTTGATTTTTCCGCATCACGAAAATGAGGTCGCGCAAAGTGAGGGCGCCACCGGCAAGCCGTTCGTGCGTTACTGGATGCACAATAACATGCTCAACTTTGGATCGCAGAAGATGTCGAAGTCGTTGGGCAACGTGCGTACGGCGCGCTCCTTCGTGAAAGAGTACAACGCTGAGATCTTCAAATATTTGATGCTGTCGGCCCACTACCGCAGCGTTTTGGATTTTTCTCCGGTACAAATCGAGCACGTGATTTCGAACCTGGCACGTATTTACTCGGCCATGGCCTTAGCGGCCAAGACCGCCGGTGAAGGCACCCCGGTTCCGGATTTTCAAAAGCAGATCGACGAAGCCCGTGCCGGTGTCGAGAAGAGCCTGGACGACGACTTCAATACGCCCGAAGCACTGGCGCGCTTGTTCGAAGTGATTCGCGCGTTCAACAACATCGTGCGTACACCAGGGCCGGTCACGCCCAAGAAAGCCGTGGTTTCGAAGATGATGCTCGAATTCACGGCTTGGCTCGGTGGATTGATGAGCTTATTCGGCGAGCCGGCGGCCGAATTTCTGCAAACTCTTGACGATATGCTACTGCAGAAAAAAAACCTCCAGCGCGCGCAGGTCGACGAGCTGGTGAAAGAGCGCGGAGCCGCGCGCGCCGCCAAGGACTTTAAGCGCGCCGATGAATTGCGCGTGCAACTTTCGGGCATGGGCATTGCCGTTCAAGACGGTGCCCAGGGTTCGGAGTGGGAAGTCGCGAAGTAGCTCCGAAATAGGAGGATGCATGAGCGCGGATCTAAGGCCGGTGCGGGTTCCGCACGGAAAATTCAAGTTGGTCAGCGACTTTAAGCCGGCGGGCGATCAACCACGTGCGATTCGCGACATCGTCGACAACGCCCGGCGTGGAATTCAGCACCAAACGCTGCTCGGAGTGACCGGCTCGGGCAAGACGTTCACCATGGCCAACACGATCGCGCAGTTGAATCTGCCGACGTTGATTCTCGCGCCGAATAAAACCCTTGCGGCGCAGCTCTATGCTGAGTTCAAGCAGCTGTTTCCGGAGAATGCCGTCGAGTACTTCGTCAGTTATTACGATTACTATCAACCGGAAGCCTATATTCCTTCGAGCGACACTTACATCGAGAAGGATTCGGCGATCAACGAGCAGATCGATCGCATGCGCCACTCGGCCACCCGCTCACTTTTTGACCGGCGCGATGTGATCATCGTTTCCAGCGTTTCCTGCATTTACGGTCTCGGCAGTCCGGAGGCCTATGAAGGCATGATGTTGCACATCGTGGCCAACAAAGAAATCCGGCGCGATATGTTTCTGCGCGAGCTCGTGCGTATCCAGTACCGGCGCAATGACATCGACTTCACGCGTGGAACCTTTCGTGTGCGTGGCGATGTGGTTGAAGTCTTTCCGCCGTATGAAGACGAGCGCGCGATTCGCATCGAGTTTTTTGGCGACTACATCGATCGCCTGTCATGGGTGGATCCCCTGCGCGGAAAACAAATCGCGGAGATCGATCAGGTCGCCGTTTATCCCGGCAGTCACTATGTCAGCACCGATGAGCGCAACCGGGTTGCCGTTGAAACGATTCGCGATGAGCTGCGCGACCGCATCGGCCAGTACACCACCGAAATGAAGTACTTGGAACGCGATCGCATCGAGCAACGCACGCAATATGACCTTGAGATGATTCAAGAGATGGGTTCATGTCCTGGCATCGAGAACTATTCGCGCCACTTCACCGGCCGTGCGCCCGGCGAGGCCCCTCCGACATTGATTGAATACTTCCCCGACGAATTCCTCACCTTTATCGATGAAAGCCATGTCACCGTTCCACAGATCGGCGGCATGTACCGCGGTGATCGGGCACGTAAAATGAATCTGGTCGATTTCGGCTTCCGCTTGCCCTCAGCACTCGACAACCGGCCATTGAATTTTCAAGAGTTCGAAGCTCACATGGACAAAGTCATTTACGTATCGGCAACTCCTGGTCCGTATGAATTGAAGGCCAGTGAGGGAATGATCTCCGAGCAGATCATTCGCCCCACTGGGCTGATCGATCCGGAGGTGACCGTTCGCCCGGTCAAACACCAGGTCGATGATTTGCTCGGCGAAATCCGCAAACGCGTGGCTAAAAAGGAACGGGTCCTGATTACCACCTTGACCAAGCGCACCGCTGAAGATTTGACGACTTACTATGAGGGACTCGGCGTCAAAGTGAAGTACTTGCACAGCGACATCGTCACGCTCGAGCGCAGTGAGATTATCCGTGATCTGCGTCTAGGCATTTTCGACGTGCTCGTGGGCATCAATTTGTTACGCGAGGGTTTGGACATTCCAGAAGTTTCATTGGTGGCGATTACCGATGCCGACAAAGAAGGTTTCTTGCGTTCCGAACGCTCGTTGATTCAAACAATCGGGCGTGCTGCGCGCAACATTAATGGCAAAGTTATTCTCTACGGCGACAAGATGACCGACTCGATGAAGAAGGCCATCAGCGAAACGGACCGCCGCCGTGCCATTCAGAGCAAACACAACTTAGACCACGGAATTACACCGGTTTCGATCACCAAAAAGGTCGCCGATGGACTCAGTGATCTCATGGGCATGGAAGTCGTCGTCAAAGACGCCAAGCAGAAGAATCAAGTGCTGCGCGAGAATATTTCCGTTTATACGGAGAATCCCAAGAAGCTTTCGCTTCAGGTCGCCAAACTGCGCAAGGCGATGAAGAAGGCTTCGGACAACCTGGAGTTCGAAGAGGCGGCCAAGATTCGCGACGAAATCAAACGCCTGGAAGTTTTGGATCTTTCCCTTCATAATGGAGAAGTCGACGAAGTATTTGCCGAAACTGTGACGGGCGACAAGAGCGGAGCGTGATTGGAAGCGGACGCCGATGATCTGAGAGCGAAGCTCAAAGAGCGGGTAGGGCAGTTCCCCACCGAGCCTGGCGTTTATGTCATGAAGAACGCGCGCGAGAAAGTCGTCTACGTCGGCAAGGCCAAAAACCTGCGGTCCCGAGTGCGCAGCTACTTCGGCAACTCCTCCGACATGTCGATCAAGACCAAGTATTTGATGGCTCAGGTCCAAAGCGTGGATTACATAATCACGCGTACGGAAGTCGAAGCCTTTCTGCTCGAAGCTTCATTGATCAAGAAGCATCGTCCACGCTACAATATCCGGCTCAAAGACGATAAATCCTATCCGTACATCCGCGCCAGCCTCGAGCACGTATTCCCGCGCTTCTATTTGGCGCGCCGGGTGCAAGCGGACGGAGCGATGTACTTCGGGCCCTATTCTTCCGGTCTGACGGTGCGGGAGACAATTCGCTTTCTCAACAAGACCTTCAAAATTCGCGATTGCACGGACTCTTTCTTTAAGTCGCGCACGCGGCCGTGTATTTCCTATCAGATAGGCCAGTGCACGGCTCCGTGCGTGGATTTGATCAAGGGCGAGGACTATCGACGTGATGTCGAGTCAGCTTTGGGGTTTTTGAAGGGCAAGAATTCCAAAATCCTCAAAGACTTGAGTGCGCGCATGAAGCAAGCGGCGCAAGAGGAACGGTTCGAGAACGCAGCCCGGATTCGCGACTCTTTGCAGGCGATCGAACGTATTTGGGATCGCCAGACCGTAGTCTCGTTGGACAAAGACTACGATCAAGACGTGATCGCATACAC
This sequence comes from Pseudobdellovibrionaceae bacterium, assembly GCA_043782715.1. Lineage (GTDB taxonomy): Bacteria > Bdellovibrionota > Bdellovibrionia > Bdellovibrionales > UBA1609 > JALHOQ01. The sequence goes on from JAYWAE010000054.1 coordinate 17,642, forward strand.
GGGCGACAAGCGCGGCACTCTCATCGAAACTCTACACGTACGCGGTGGCCGGGTGATCGGTTCGCGCCCCCATTTCCTGGGCAAGCTCGACTGCGAAGCTCCGGGCGAAGAGGTCAAGGAGTGGCTGGTTTCGTTTATCAATCAATATTATTTAGAAAACATAATCCCCGATGAAGTCGTGCTGCAGATCGACCTCGGGCTTGACATGGTCAAGCTACTGCAGGCCGTGTTCATGGAGCGGCAGAAAAAGAAAGTGCGTGTTACCGTGGCCACGGGTAACGAGGGTAAAAAGCTGCTCGATTTGGCTTTGACCAATGCCAAAAGCCACTTTCAAGACGCCGTAACCAAGGCCGATCAACAGAGCAAGGGTTTGGTGCAGATTCAAGAGCGATTTGGTTTGCCGGCACTTCCCAGGCGCATCGAGTGTTACGACATCTCCAACTTCCAGGGCGGGGAGAACGTCGCCAGCCAAGTGGTTTTCGAGGACGGTCTTCCGCGCCGGGATGAGTATCGCCGGTACAAGATCAAAACCGTCGAAGGCGCCAATGACTTTGCCGCAATGAAAGAGGTGCTCACGCGCCGATTTAAGCATACCGAGTACGACGATCCCGACTTGGTGGTCGTCGACGGCGGCAAAGGCCAATTGAATATGGCGGTTGCGGCGTTAAAGGAGATCGGGCGGCCTGAAGTCCCGTTGGTGGGCATGGCCAAGGCGCGCACGCAAGGTGAGTTCCACGATCAAGAAGTCGTCGCCACGCAGGAGCGCTTTTTTCTGCCGGGCCGGCAGAATCCGCTCACGTTTCTCGGCAACTCCGAAGCCTTGCAGATTCTAGTCG
>JAYWAE010000055.1:0-2659 GCA_043782715.1 Pseudobdellovibrionaceae bacterium
TAAATCATTCAATATTCCGAAAAAGACAGTATGAAAACACGCTTCCGTATACCCATTGCGTTCAAGTTGATTTTCGTGACCGTCGCCTTGTTGCTCGGGGTGTCGGTGGGAATCGCGCTCAAAAGCGCCAGCCGCTTCGAAGAAATTTCGGCAAGCCGTGAAGAACAGGCCGGCCGCGATAGCTCGCGCGCGCGCGCCACTGAAGTCGAAGGTCTGCTATTTGGCTATATTGAAAAAGCCAAAGTCGTCGGTTCGTTGCTGCTGAAGGGCGAAGGCGCGGAGCGGGAAAAATCTTTGGATCTGACGTTCCGGCAAGACAAGGACCTTGTGGACGTTGAGGTGCTCAGCCGTGACGGCAGCGGACCGCTCCTGCGTGTGGTCAATGAGGAAACTTTGAAGCTGCTTAAAGACGGCCTCGACAAATCCTACATCGACACACTCCGGGGCGCCCAAAAATCGCGCGGCATGGTGCACACTGAAGCGTTGTTCGCAGGCAAAGACGGCTACATTGAAATTCGTAACTCTTCGCTCGATGGCGGGGCGGCGCTGATCACGATTGGGTTTCCACTTGCGAAAGACGATTACGGTACGGTCACGCACATCGTGCTGGCGGAAATCAGCATCAACCGTTTGCAAAAGACTTTTAAGGGCAGCGATAGCGTTAAATATTTTCTCGTCGACTCCGAGGGGCGGCTGCTGGCGCATACAAACGAAGCCCGTGTCGTCAAAGCCGAGTCACTCAAGGACAATCAGATCGTGCGCGCGGCGCTCACCTCCGAAGTCAAGCAGGGTCAAGCCCGCTACAAGGATGCAGCCGGTGCACCGTTCACCTCCGCTTACACCAGAACCGCTTTAGGTGTGACCGCTATTACCGAGGCCTCCGACGACGTCATTCTCGAAGCCGCGCGCATCGTCCGTCGCGAAGCTTTTAAGATCGCGGGTCAAGCGGTCTCGGTCGCGTTTTTTCTCATGTTTCTAGTTTCAATCATGATCACCATGCCGATCGAAAAGCTTGCCGAACTCACCACTGAGGTCGCCAAAGGAAACTTCGACGTCAAAGCCAACGTCAAATCGCGCGACGAAGTCGGTCAGTTGGGTGAAGCCTTCAATCAGATGGTGGTCGGCTTGGTCGAACGTGACAAAGTGAAAAATATGTTCTCGAAGTTCCACGGTTCGTCGGTCACGGAAGATTTGATGAAGGGCGATCTGCAACTTGGCGGCTCCAAGAAAATGGTGACGGTATTTTTCTCGGACATTCGCGACTTCACTAAGTTCTCGGAAGGCCACAGTCCGGAGCAAGTCGTAGAGATGCTCAACGAGTACTTTCAAATCATGGTGGGGCTGATCAACGCCCATGGCGGCGTGGTTGACAAATTCATCGGCGACGCGATCATGGCCGTATGGGGCGCGCCCAACAGCACGGAGCGCGATTCCCAAAACGCGATCCGCGCCGCAATCGAAATGCGCAAAGCTTTAGCCTTGTTGAACGAGAGCCGTGCAGCTCGCGGCAAAGTGCCGATCAAAATCGGCATGGGTTTGCATCGGGGAGAGGCGATCTCGGGCACGATCGGTTCTTCCGAGCGTATGGAGTACACGGTCATCGGTGATACGGTGAACCAAGCCTCACGTATCGAAGCGTCGACGAAATCATTTGGTACCGACTTACTCCTCAGCCAAGATCTAGCCGAATTCACGCAAGATGAATACGTGCTCGAAGTCGCAGGATCGGTGGAAGTGAAGGGCAAGAGCGAGCCGTTGAAGCTCTTCAAGGTGCGCGGTTATTATGACGAGAATAAGAATCCCGTGCTGGTTCAGACCGCGTATTCGGATTACGAAGCTGGCCATGATGCTAAAGTAAAAGTCTCGGCATAAAGTGTTGGTCTAAATCAGAGGCAGTGCCGGAGATTTGGCCTCCGAGGGCCTCATCCGTGTGGCCGCGTGAATCGTCCATCCATGAGAGTGGCCATTCCCGGGCGTCCACGCCCGGGAATCCGTAAGGCTTAAGAAGTAAAATTTGGGAGATGGGGAGGGGCACGGGGCGCGGGGGAATAAAACTGTCACCTAGGTCCTTACCAACCTGTTACCTATGCCTATTTTTGTTCGATGTCTTTACTAAGCTGTAACTATGTCTCTGTTTGAGTGGTGTCCTTGCTAGACTGTTATCTATGTCTCTGTTTGCGCGGTGTCCTTACTAAACTGTTATCTATGCCTCTGTTTGCGCGTTGATCTTACTAAACTGTTATCTATGCGTCTGTTTGCGCGATGTCCTTACTGATTTTGCCTTTGTGTTTGGTTGCGTAACGGGAAATGAGAAATTTTTCGGTTTTTACATTTGCTCTAGCAATTTTCTCATTCCTGTTCCTGTTCTTGCTCCTGTGCCTGCTCCTGTTTTTCTCCTACTCAAAAGATATTTGCTCCCAAGATTACGGAACCTCGGGCGCGGACGCCCGAGGTTTGCCACTCTCATGGATGGAAAACTCCCGAGGCAAAACAGATTGGGCATTCGAAGCCGAAGACGACTGCGGCTGCAAGATTCTGAAGTAATACTCGCGCACAAAAACAATTTTTCCGGAAACAAATGATCCCAGTTATCTAAATAGGAAGTCGCAAGAGCGAAGCAATTTGCAAACGTCTCTTAACATCCACTTAGTGCGCACTA
>JAYWAE010000056.1:0-2653 GCA_043782715.1 Pseudobdellovibrionaceae bacterium
GCCGCCTTGTACGGAAACATGCTCTCCGCTCTGCGCCGGCGCGGCGACAAAACATTGGCATTCGATGGCCCGCGCCCGCACCAGCACATGCCAATGGGCCTCGCCCGTCGGCACTAGAAAGGCCGACGGAATTAAAATCGCGTCGACTTTTTGTGCGTAGCGCACGAAGAGCTCGCTGAAGCGCAAATCATAACAGATGCTAAGCCCGAACTTCCAACCGTCGATTTCCACCACGGCCGGCTCGACGCCGCGGTGAAAGCCGTCGCTCTCGCGCACCGGCGGCGCACCGGCCACGTCGACGTCGAAGAGATGAATTTTGCTGTAGAGCACCCGCGCTGGCAGGCCACGTTGAAAGAGAACAGTGGAGTTATGCGCTTTGCCGCCAGTTGCCGCCACCGGAGTGGTGAGCATGAGAGGCGTACCGTGCTTAGCCACGAGTTTGTCGAGCTGCGCGGCCTCAGCGCCGGCGAGATTCAAGCCCTCAATCGCCCCGGCACTGCGGATGCGCAGGTAGAGACTGTTTTCGGGGAAAACCGCCAAGTCCGCGTCTTTGCGGACCGCTTCGAGATAGAGCCTCTCAATGTGAGTGAGATTCGCGCGCACGTCGTCGATTGAAGTCAGTTGGGCCACGCCGAGTTTAAATTTGTTCATCGAAGACTATTGTTGAACGGAAGTGATGGTAGTGGAACTGATGTCGCGGCAGCTCCACTTGGATTTTTCGAGATTGCCCTTGATGCTGTCGAGGAACTTCATGCAACTGTCGTGGTTTTTGCCCGAACCGACAGCCTTCTCAGCGCCGTCGCGTTGGTAGTATGTGGTGCAAATACCTTGTTTGCTGATGAACACACGGATGGTGCGCACTTGCTTTTTGCTCTTGCACATCCAATAGGCTTTGCTGCTGGCGCCGTCGTCTGCATGAGCAAACACGCAGCCGGCGGCCAAAAGGGTCATGATCAACAGCTGTTGTACGTGGCGAAGACGCGCGATCATGCTTTGATTATCGGCTCGAATACGCTCAAGTCGTAGCTTTTTTAGCAGTCTTTTTGGTTTTAGCGGCCGTCTTGGTTTGAGACGCACCTTCCACCAGCTTCAAATTTGAGTAGTGGATGTAGCCTTCTTTTTTCAACAGGCCTTCTTTTTTATCGAAGTGGGTCTGAATGCGGATACCCTGCACGCGGACGATCATTTTGTTCTCGTTTACGTCGAGAACTGTGCCTTTTTTGCCCTTTTCAGCGCCGGCGATGACCTGAACGGTTGTGCCTTTTTTGATTTTGAGCTTCATTTTGTTGGGGGTCATGGCTTACTCCGCCTTCTTTTTCTTGCCGGTCTGGCCGCGCAGCTTTCTCAGCATGCGGGTCTTGAGGGTCATGGCGCGTTTTGAGAGTTTGGTGGCCGGCTGATTCAGTACGAACTTGTCTAGGCTGCCCATATGGTCGATCGAACGGATGGTCGACACGGCCAGCTTGAGGTTGATCATTTCGCCCAAAAGCGTGCTATATAGACGTTTTTGTTGGACATTCGGGATCGCCACAGACTTGGTCTTGATGTTCGAGTGGCTGACTAGATTCTTCACTTCGGGCTGCTTGGCCGTCAATTCACAACGTGGCATTAGGGTTCTCCGGATGTCTGTTCGGTCGCCAAGGCGGCCCTTACAACTTTAAGTAAAAGGGAATCTATAGATAAAAAGGAACTTGTTGGCAACTCAAAACCGTAATATATCTACCTGCCTTTACAAGAGAAATAGGTGAGGAAAATGGACAGAAATTCCGACGACAGAGGCCGTGGCGATAGAGAAGACCGTGGCGGTGGGCGTGGTTTTGGTGGTGGTGGCCGTGGCCGAGGCGACCGTGAAGATCGCGGCATGGACATGGAATCTGCCGGCGAAGGCAAAGGGATGAAGAAGAACTACCGGTCGAAGTTTCGCCCGGATTATCCCGCTGATTTCCAATTCGATTACAAAGATCCCGTGACTCTGGGCCGTTTCATTATGGAGAGCGGAAAAATCGTTCCCTCGCGCATCAGCAAGCTGAGCGCCGCTCAACAAAAGAAAGCCGCAGCCGCCGTCCGCAAAGCGCGCAGCCTGGCCCTTTTGCCCAACGGCACCGGCGCTTACGATTCTTTCGAGCGGCCTGAGACCATCTCGGCAAAGCCGTTCAGCATCGAATAGTTTTAGTTTCTAGATTTGAGTTTAAAAAGGCGTCCCGCGTGGCGCCTTTTTTATTTGAACCACGGCCACTCAATTCTCACGCAGGCTTTCGTTCGACGCGCCAAACGCGCAGCCAATCCACGGCGGTGGCAAGCATTAGGCACGAGAATACGAACGTCGAGAATCCATGAAACTGCGGGCCGCTAAAGCCGGCGATACGCACATCTTCAAAGGCAAGATCACTCTGCAGAAAGCGCATCACCTGCAATGGCAATGAGATCGCGAACACGTGCACCAGCGCACAGTAAAATGTCGCGGAAGTCTTAAAAGCCGGCCATCGAAGGGCGCGTATGAGGATGAAAAACCCCATGAAAATAAAGTAGAGCCCCGCCAAAGCGCCGGCCAGAAGCCGGTTGGTGAGAACGGAAAAGACAAAAGCGGCCCAAAGAATCGCTCCTGCCTCCAGCAAAAAGAAAACTGTCAGGTCCCTTCTGTTCATACATTCGC
>JAYWAE010000057.1:0-6990 GCA_043782715.1 Pseudobdellovibrionaceae bacterium
CGAACTCAAGCGCGCGGATCGCATTCGCATCGAATTTGTCGGCAACGTTTCACATGAGCTGCGCACGCCGTTGACCACGATCAACGGTTATTTGCAAACCCTGGTGGCTGATGTAGGCAAGGGCCGTTACGAATCGGCTCCGGAGTTTTTAAAAATCGTCACGCACAACGTAGGCCGGTTGAAGAGCCTGGTCGAGGATTTGCTCGATCTGTCTTCGATCGAAAGTGGCAAAGAGCTGAGTATGGAGCGGGTCAATGTGCGTGAGATCACCGAGACCGTGCTCAAGCAAGTCAATCCCGCGCGCCACACGGTACACATGTCTTACGATTTCGATGAAATGGAAGCCGATCCGCAGCGGCTCGAGCAGGTGCTGCGCAATCTCATGGAGAATGCCGTCCGCTATGTTCCGCAAGGTAAAAACATCGAGATCCGCTGGCGGCGAAATGCCAAGGGCAAATTGGAATTGATGGTGAAGGACGATGGACCGGGAATCGCGGCCGAGCACCAGTCGCGGCTGTTTGAGCGCTTTTATCGTGTCGATGAAGGGCGCTCCCGTGCCGAGGGCGGAACCGGCATTGGCTTATCTCTGGTGAAGCACATCGTTCAACGGCACGGGGGCGAAGTCTCCGTTCGCAGTGACCTCGGGCGCGGCGCCGAATTCATCTGCGAGTTTCCGGACAGCACCGGTTACCCGGATCGCTCTCTTTGAGGTGATGGCGGGTGAAGGTTTCAGTCTTTCCCATTCGGGCTGCTCATACTTTGCGGCCTAAACCCCGCTCCCGGCGCGTCTTCGATGGCGGACGAGGATTGTCGGGAAATTTTCCGGTTAACTGGTAACTGTCGAGCATTTTGCGCAAGGTCGGTTGGCAAGTTCCGCCGCATGCCCCGACTCCGGCCGTGGTCGAATCAAAGAGTTTCGAAAGGGTATTGCAGCCGCGCGTGATTGCGGCCTCCACTGCGTCCTGGGGGACGGCATTGCACAGGCAAATCAATCTTTTGGGTTTATCGTTTTTGGCCGGATGATCCATGCGACGAATCCAGGCGGTCGAGAATGAGCTGGACCGTCTTCTGCTTGAGTTGGTCGTACTTGCCACGGATGAACGCACCTGAAGCAAACATGTGCCCGCCGCCTTGGAAGGCTTCGGCCACGCCGAGTACTTCCAATTTGCCTTTGCTACGCAAAGAAAGTTTGTAAACGTCTTCGGCATCCTCACGGAAGAGCACCGCCGCTTGCAGCGTGGTGATGTTCATCAGCATGTCGATGACGTCGCGTGAATCGTCCATGTCCAGGTTGTGATCGGCCAGATCTTTGGCGTGCAACTTCAAAACTGCCACTTGTCCGTTGCCGAAGTATTCGATCTGCCCCAAAACTTTGGCGAGAAAAGCCACTTTTTCAATCGTGTGCGTGCTGAACAAGTAGCGGTGAATTTGCTCGGCATTGTTGATGTGCATCAGCAGCTCGGCCGCGATCAAATGCGAGTTCACCGAGTTCTTTACAAAACGGAAAAGCTGGGTGTCGAACGCAATGCTGGTGTACAGCGCCTGCGCGATACGTTCATCTAAACGGATGCCGAGGCCCTTCAACAGAAAATAAGCTATTTCGCCGGTGCTGGCGGCGCGGGTTTCGATGTACGAGCCGGCCGTGGGCTCGGGGCCTTGATTGAGCACCGGATGATGGTCGACAAACAAAATCTCGCGGCAAACGGTCTGCAAGGCGGGATAAAGCGGTTCCACCAAGCGGCGGTCGTTGGTGTCGAAAATCAGCGCCAGATCTACAGGTTCCAGCGGCGCATGCGGGCCTTCGAAGATTTCCAAGTAGTTGTCGGTATCCAGGAACGAGTATTTTTTAGGTACTCCATCCACCATGATCACCCGCACCTTTTTACCCGCCTTGCGTAGGCCGTGATAAAGCGCGAGCAATGCTCCGAGCCCATCTCCATCACATTGCTTATGAGTGGTTAAAATCACACTCTGCGCGGCTTGAATCCGGCGCACGACTGATTCCACATTGAATGGAGAAAGGCTGGGAGTTCCCATAATTTACATTTATTGTAGCGGGCCGTGCCGCAAATGGCTCCCTGGAAATGTTTTGTTTGACTGCGTCACGATCTCCGATACGATCTCAGCCTTCGTTTTTCTAGGAGAGAATAATGTCCGACCGACAGCCCATGACTTTAAGTGGTAAGGCTAAACTTGAAAGTGAACTCAAGAACCTGCTGCAATCCGAACGGCCCAGTGTGATCAAAGCGATCGAGGAAGCGCGTGGCCACGGCGACCTCAGTGAGAATGCCGACTACGACGCGGCCAAAGACCGGCAGGCCATGATCGAAGGCCGCATCGCCGACATTCAAGGCAAACTTGCCAACGCTCAGGTCGTCGACACGGCGACCTTGCGTTCGACCACCATTATTTTTGGCGCCACGGTGGAGCTGCAGGACCAAGAGACTGAAGAAAAGGTCAAGTATACGATCGTCGGTGAAGACGAATCCGACGTGAAGCAAGGCAAAGTCTCTATTTTCTCGCCCATCGCAAGAAGTTTGATCGGCAAGAAAAAAGGCGACATCATTGAGTTCAAGAGCCCCAAAGGTGAAAAAGAATTTGAGGTTCTGAACTTCTTCTTTAAATAACCGGCGGCGTCGCGGACGCCAAAGCTACATTAGGAAACCAGCCTGCGCATACTTCGTGGCCGCTCCAACCTGGAAGTCTCCTCAAAGGGATTCGCCATCTTCGTGTTGGGGCTGATCTGTGCCACGTTCTTCGGCGGCGCCGCACGCACGATGTTGCGTTCAGAGCGGGTGCACGACCGCATCGTCAACGAACTCAAGAGCCGCTTTCCGAAACACGAATTCGATATCGGGCAAACTGAAATTTTGCTCGCGCGCGGAATATGGCCCGGGTTTGCCCTGCGTTTGCGCAACGTTGTCTTCAAACAAGATGTCTGCGGCAAGCTGAGCTTCACACTGACATTGCCGGAGACGGTTTTGCCGCTCGATTTTTTGGGCCTGCGCAAGGGCCAGATTCGCTTGAACGACGTCGAAATCACGGGCGGAGAGATCCACTTGGACTACCGGCCCTGTGAAATAGTCGTGCCGGTAAGTACTCAGCAGTCTGCGGCTCAAGGCAATACTGGCTAGAAAGAACGGGAAAAGAAAAAGAATTCGATTACTCCACCCCGGTTGGAATGGGAGAAGGCCGCGCAGGTTTTAGATGGAATGGAGATTCGCAATTTCGCTATTACCTATGAGAAGAATCCGACTTGGAAATTGTTGGTGAAGAACGCTTACGTCAGTCTCAGTGATGAGATGTCGGCCCAGGCGGCGATCGAAGTGCAGAAGAGTTTACCCTTCGGGCAGCTCACTCATCCCGTGGATTTCGAATTGCACGCCGACAAGCGCGTCATGCAATGGAACCTCAATGCCGGACTCAAAGAAGGCGGCGTGCATGTGGCCGGCCAGCTCGACGTCGGGACGCAGGGCGCGCGCGCCACCGTGGATCTGCGCCAAGTGCCGATCAAAGACTTCATGAGCGAAATTTACCAAATGGGGTTTGTCGACTACGACCTCAAGCTCAAAGGCACCTGGCTGAGTTGTAAACTCAAGTGGGAAGGGTCGTTGGAAGACTACGCGGCCAGTCCTCTGCAAGTGCATGAATGCCGCGTAGAGGGTGCCTACGGCCGCGCCGAGGTACCAGAGGCCAAGTTTTGGATGAACACTGCGGATTTTTTCCGTGAGCCCGCACGCTTCAAGGTCATGCAACTGCAGATGCAGCCGGTGATGGAAGCGATGAATCGCCAGGTTCTGCCGGCCGTCATTTCCCAACTCGGAGTATGGAGCGGACGCCTGGACTTCAAGAGTGGCTCGGCTTGGCAGCTCGAGGGCGACTTGGAGAGTGCGGAAATCGTGTTCGCCAATCAAAGCCTGCATGGCAAACAGATTATCGAGAAAATGCACACGCGTGCGGGACAGAAAAATGGCCTGGTTGAGTTCCATGTGGGCGACGTGAAGCTGAAAGATGGAGATTTCGCCGGCGATATCGACGGTGAGTTGAGTCGCGATTGGCGCAACGGCAGTTTCTCTATGCGCGTGCAAAAAATGGTGCTTTCTCCGGTGATTCAACGCCTTTTGGTCGGCGGCAGTATCGGCCCGTTGTTCGCAGAGGGCGCGGGCACGTTGAGCGGCGGGGAGCTCAGCCAGTGGCATGGCACATTCAACCTGCCGACCATGCAAGGGGAAGGCTGGACATTGGACGGCATGCAGCTGCGCTCGACTTTTCGCGCCGGGAGCTTCGCATTTGATGGTTCGGTGAAGAGTGCTTCGGTCGATGGATCGTGGCGGGAGTATCCCCAACTGCGTGCGGTGATGTTGGAATTGCCGTCGAGTGTGGCCTGGCATGATTTCACTGCGCGAGTGGAAATTCAAAAGACCGGCGGTACGCTGCACGGTCTCAGTGCCGTGCAAGAGAGTGGCGCTGTTTGGCGCGCCAAGGGCAGCTGGGTGCGTGAACACGATTTCGGCGGCACGTTGAGCGTTTTGGCCGGCAAACATCAGCAAACTTTCGCTGTGCGCGGCGAGCGCGGGCGAATGGAGATTCAAGACAAATCGGTGCCGTAGCCTGCATAAGAGGTTCTACTTGCGAATAGATTTTGAATCTTAACTATCCGGAATTACTTCGCTTCACCATAAGTCATCAACACGCTGGTAAGCCAGTTTAAGAACCGCACCCTCACCCGGGCCAATTGCCCTTGCTGACCGTACGCTCAACTGACTGGTGTATGAGTGATGCAATATTCTCCGCCAATTTCTCCGACCACTTTTTATGCGATTGAATCTCGATTTTAAAAATCTGGGCTTCACCGCGGCGTTTGAAAAGATAGTCGTCACTGGCCATAATCTCATCGACCAGATTCAGTTGCTTGGCGCGCTCGCCGAACCAATATTCGCCGGTCGCGACTTGCGCGACGTCGAGTTGCGGCCGGTAGGTGTGCACGAAATTCTTGAACAGGCCATGGGTGTCCTCGATTTGATCTAGAAACTTGCGCCGGCCTTTGTCGGTGATCTCGCCGAACATCGTGACCGTGCGCTTGAATTCACCGGCGGTGATCTCTTCGAAATCGACATCGTGTTTTTTGAGCAAGCGGTGGAAGTTGGGAACCTGCGCGACGACGCCGATCGAGCCGATGATCGCAAATGGTGCGGCCAAAATCCGGTCGGCCGTGCACGCCATCATGTAGCCACCGCTGGCCGCGACTTTATCGACGCAAATGGTGAGTTTGAGGCCAGCCGAGCGCAGGCGGACGAGCTGCGCGGCCGCCAAGCCGTAGGCGTGAACCATTCCGCCGGGACTCTCGAGACGAAGGACGACTTCGTCTTTGCCTGGCTTCGCCACGGTCAGGATGGAGGTGATTTCTTCGCGCAAATTGTCCAAGTGAGAAGCGCGGATGTCGCCTTCGAAATCCAAAACGTAAACCATCGGCTTGTCGGTAGGCGGGGCTTTCTTTTCGGCCTTGAGGCGTTTCTTTTCGGCTTTGCGCTCGAGCTTCAAGGCTTTGTCGTCCAGCGTGCTGGCTTTTAATGCCTTACTCATTTGTTCGAATTTTTCATTAAGATCTTCGACACTGATCAGCGCTTTGCCCTGGCGGGCGCGGTTCAGGAGCGCGAAAAACAAGACCAAAAGGGCGGCAAATGCGATCACGAGCACCGCGACTTTTCCGCTGAACAAACCTAGTTGCATGAGGTATTCCATAGCTCTCCCCGAGTGTTTTGACTAAGGTCTGGACCGCGGTTCAAAACATCTCGTTTTAGCAAAGAGTCCGCTAAGATCAAGGAATGGGAATGCTTCTACGCAGTTTTGTAGCCCTGATAGTCCCCGGAATGCTGGTTTTGCCTGCCCTTTGCGGCGCCGAAGACACTGAGAACGCCGGCGACCGTATTTCGTGCAGCAATGAGCGTTATGAAGATTTCATGAGACTTCAGCATGAGCGGGATAAGCTGGCCACCGACCGCCAGCGCTATGCCGACGAGATAAAAGGCATCCGTGCAGAAAGCGCTAAGCGTGAGGAAGTAGCCCGTCGCGGGTACAAGCGCGAGCGCAAGGCCGACGACAGCAAAGCCGAAGCCCTCTATCTGGCCGAGCAAAAAGCGGTCAAAGAGCAGCAGAAGCTGATCGAGCGCCGCTTTGTAATGGCACGCGACGAGCTATCGAAGTCTCGCTGCCGCGGTCTAAAAATCCCCGAACTCAAAGAGTACGACCTCGAAGATTATTGAGCTAGGCCGAACGTATGTGCGAAAGTTCATACGCTCTCCCTGTCCACGACACAGGCATGGCGGCAAAATAGGCCATTGGCGTGCCAAAGGCTGAAACGCTTGCCCACGTTTCGCCCTGCACTCCATTTGACATTTATTCGCAGCGAGCGAATCATCGCTCCTGAAAAGGGGGATCTTATGAAATCGGTTTTCGCTTTACTAATTGGCCTGACGCTTTCTGGAACCGCGATGGCGCAGGAGTACGGGTTGTCTCTCGGCATCCATCAAACCTCGGCTGGCGTTGATCAACCCGCAGGTTCGACCGGCAAAGTGGACGGTAAGCTTGGGTTTGAAGGCGGTCTGCAAGTGGCCTTCGAGTTGGTGCCTAAACTTCGCTTTCGCACGGGCGCGCTCTACAACCAACGGCCGTTGGATTTCAAGTTCGCTGGAGCCGGCACCTACGAATTGAATTATGCCTATCTCGATGTGCCAGTAAACGTGCAGTACGGCTTCAATGAGATGGTTTCCGTTTTTGGCGGGCTCACGATTGGTGTCAAAGCTAGCGATTCGGTCAAGACTCCGGCTTCGTTGACCGACCTCGATCTCAGCGTCAAGTCACTTTATCCATTGCTCAACGGCGGCGTGAATCTGACCTTTAACGACATGATCGGTTTTGATTTCTATGTCGAACGCGGTATCGGTACATTCGCGTCGAACGCAGGTTTGACATTCAAAGACTACACGTCCT
>JAYWAE010000058.1:0-2640 GCA_043782715.1 Pseudobdellovibrionaceae bacterium
TCTCTGGTTTCGTGACGCAAACCCGGCAGCTCGACGTAAGCAAGGTCCGTGCGGCCGCTCTCGCGGGCCGTGATCTCTTGCTTCTCTTGCGCTTTTACATTCAGGTTCATCGTATTCACGTTGTTCTCCGCGAGTAACTTAGACTCGACTTAATTCAATGGTAGCCAGCACTATTACGTTCACAAACTTAAATATACTTAAAATCCGAAACTTCATACGCTCACGGTTCCAAGTTGAAACTAGACCTCAATCTTACGAGACCTGTCTCTACCGCGCCCAGCTTGGCATTCCGGCGGGGCCACGTGCGCCTCTCATTTCTAACTATTAAGCAAAATCAGTACTCACACTTAAGGCTAGCCATGTCCACGCCGCCGAGAACACGTCGTTCCGTCCCCTCGCTTAGCGAAAAATTCATTACACTTCCAGTGGTTGCGTTGTGTGCGAGGCCTAAAGCATGACCCAATTCATGAACCACTAAACTCACCAAATCGACTTCGGTCGGGTTCGGTTTCTCCACATAGGAGTACCTAAAACCGGCCGCGTTTATGCGCATATCGGCCTCGAAGATCTCATTGCCCATCCAATAGATCGTGGTGCGCGCCTGCTCGTTGGGACGGTTCGGGTCCCACGTTTTCATCCAGTAGATGGTGGAAAAGCCGTCTTTTACTGGATTAGGATCGCCACTCACGCCACGGGCGATAATGCGGAAGATCTCTTGCCCGTTGCCAAGCTTGCTATTGAATTCTTGAATCGCCTGATCAAAAGCGGGGTAGGCCTCGACGGGAACAGAACTATGGAGGTAGAGGCGAATCGGAAGTTTGTTCTTCCACGCGACTCTCTGCATATCTGGATTCTGGACGAAGTTACAAGACGCCTGCGGCTCCAATGGGCGGCTACACGCCTGCATGAGCAGCGCGCCAGTCGCAATCAAAACGAGCCAAGCAGTGGCTTTGAACTTCACCGAGTCCTCCTCACGCCGTTACCTATTTCAATTCCAAGGCCGTGAGGCTAATTTTTAAGTACTTGAAATTACTTATATATTGTAAATCTGCTGAAAAGCGCTTCAACGCTCTATGTGGATGGAATTCATATTTCCGCAAATGGGAGCCAAAACAACTAGCTAACTATATGAATAAACTAACCAATCACCGGCGTCTAAAGCTGAGACAGTCTTGCAGCCGTAAAAGACAATTCAGGGGCGTATGCGAAGCAGGCATAACCAATCATTATGTCACGTTAGGAGGCACCGCCTCCAGGGCTCGTGGCAATCGGCCCCATAACGTGTGGTTATCACCGGTTACTTTTTGTCACCTCCCTGGTGCACCTTAAAATTCCAGTCCAAAGTGCGGCGTTCAATCTACGTCGAGGCCGTTGGACAAAGTGACTCCAATTCGCTTGGTACCGCTTTTGCCTATGTAGTCTGGCAACACACCGGCTCCTTCCACTTCTCGTGGATCCCGAGAGCCGCCAAGCCCACCACCACAACCCACCACGCCAAGGGAGGGAGCTAAAAAAAGCTCCCCGCCCCCTTCTGTCTTTGTTAGATTCCGGGCTCCGAAATCTGAAGGAGCCCCGAAGTATGACCCCCACCGATCTTGAGCTCTCCGTCCGCCAAATGGGCGAACGTATTTTTAAATCTCTCGACGAAGACACCGGATCGATCTTCAACAAGGACTGGTGGTACGGCCGCATCATGGATTGGTCCATGAAGAACGAGCACTTCAAGGTGCAGATGTTCCGCTTCGTCGATGTGCTCCCCTACTTGCAATCCAGCAGCGAGGTGGCCAAGCATTTGAAAGAGTACTTCGCCGAAAGCGGTGACGATTTGCCTTCGGTGTTTAACTTCGGCTTGGGCTTAGGGTCACTGGCGCCGGGACTGATGGCGGGCGCGGTGAAGAAGAATGTCACGCAAATGGCGAAGATGTTCATCACCGGCGAAAGCCCGCAGGATGCGTTGCCGGCCTTGAAGAAGGCGCGCAAAGGCAAGATCACCTTCACCGCCGACTTGCTGGGCGAGGCGACGCTGTCTGAAAAAGAAGCCACGGACTATTTAAACCGCTATTTGGAATTAATCGACTGGCTGGCCCGCGACGCACAGACTTGGGAGTCGATTGCACAAATCGACGAGGACGAGAATGGTCCGATTCCGAAAGTGAACGTGTCGGTCAAAGTGACCGCGCTTTACTCTCAAATCAATGAAGCCGCGTGGGAGCAGTCTTTGAATGTGGTGAAGGAGCGCTTGCGCGAAGTCTTCCGCCGGGCGATCGCGCAGAACGTATTTATCAACCTCGACATGGAACAGTACGCGCACAAGGATTTCTTGCTGCGCGCTTTTCAAGACCTAGTGATGGAGGATGAGTTCCGCCGGTACGCCCATTTCGGTATCGTGATCCAAGCCTACTTGCGTGACGCCGTGGCCGACATAGATAAACTGATTGTATTTGCTCGTCAGCGCGGCACTCCGTTCACCGTGCGCTTGGTAAAAGGCGCGTACTGGGATTTCGAAGTCGTGCATGCCCGGCAAAAGGGCTGGCCGATCCCGGTTTTCCTCAACAAAAAAGAATCCGATGCTTCGTTTGAGACCTGTGCCCGCCGCATGATCGATGCCTACCCGGCCGTTCGCTTGGCTGTTGGTTCGCA
>JAYWAE010000059.1:0-6959 GCA_043782715.1 Pseudobdellovibrionaceae bacterium
CAGGAGAACCTCAAGCCGACGACAAGACTTCCGACGCGGCTGTACTTAGTGCGCCCAAAGTGAATATTAAGCGATCGAGATATATTTCAACACCCGTGAATCGAGAGGTTTGGTTTAGGGCTTCAGATCAGTGTGAATATGTAGATCCGACTACGGGCCGGAGATGTTCGTGCCGGCACGGGCTGCAGGTCGATCATATAATCGAGTTCTCTCAAGGTGGATCAAACGAGCTTGAGAACCTGCAACTCCTCTGCGGCGCTCATAATCGCTGGCGGAGCCGCGCGACCGGGTAGCGCAGACCTAGGAGTGTACTAGTGAAGTGTGTACGGCTCGCTCGTTCTAAAAGCTTAATTTTTAGATACGAAATCCTTGAGCGCCTGGTCTGGCTTGGATTCCTTAGCCAGCGTTTTTAGGTATTCCAACGTCTTCTTAAAGTCGCCGCCAAAGTGTTGTAACAGCTTTTCGAAGTCGACCATGCTGTGCTCGTAGGTTTGGTAGGCTAGTAGCAACGCATTGTTGATCTCGCGCTTTTCGAAATCGCGGTAGCCTGGGCCTTTGAATTTTGGCTTTAGGTCGTTCATGTAGTGCTCTTTGATACCTTTTAGGCGCGTGGCTTTGCTCTCAGTCGTCACTTTGCCTTTGTTGTCTTCGTACCACTTCTTTAGCTCGTTGTTTTCTTGCGTAATGAACTGCGAGAACAGCTTCGAATCGTATGAATCTTCTTCGGCCTTCTTCAATTGTGCCGCTCCTGCCTCACCCTTGCCGCGATAGAAAAGCTTCATCCCTTCTTGCCCGAGAAATGTGGCCATACGCTCGTTGAACTCAGCGGCGCTCTTGATGAACAAGGTCGTGTGGACGGTTTCGTGAATGATGACTTCCGCCAATTCGTAATCGTCGTACCGGAGCATGGTCGAAAGCACGCTGTCCTCGAACCAACCTAGCGTCGAGTAGGCTGAAACGCCGCGTACGTAAGTGTCGTACTTGGTTTTGTCGAATGACGCGGCTTCGGCGTCGGCCATCGATCTGCGAAAGTAGCCCTTGTACGGCACTTCGCCTACGAACGGGAATTTCCACAAATAAGGCTTCAGCTCCTCGGCATATGCGGCTTGTACGATGTAGGTGACGTACGGTTCATCGAGCTGCACGAAGCTGGTGTAGTTGCGCGACGATTGCAGGCCGAGATCGCTTTCAGCGAACGCCTTTACATCGCGCACTAAGCGCAGTTTGGCTTTCTGCTCCTCGCTCAGGCGTGAACCGCGTAGCATCTTGTCGATACTCTCACGCGAGTTCACCAGCTTGGCTTGATGATAGGCGCTATGCAGGTAGTAACCGATTTGACAGCCTAGGCACGGGAGGACCATGGCGGCGAGAAGGGCCGCACGGATGAGTTGCATTAGAACATCCAGGAAATTCCGGCGCGGCCGGCATAGTCGACGATCAGCGGCTGATCTTTTTTGCCTAAAGGTGAAGTCCACGCGTCGAGCCCAAGTTTGATGCTCAACTCTTTGGTCACGCCGATGGCGAATCCGAGCCCGGCACTGGGCACCATGCCCTCTTGCGTGCTGATCGGGTCGACGTTGCCGTTATTGACCTGGCGAAAGCGTTCTTTTTTCAGATAGCCACCGCCGAATTTCACGTACGGCCGGAACGGATCTTGCCGCCCTGCGAACGACAATACAAGATCAAGCGACACCAGCTGGATATTGTCTTCGACAGTCTCTTTTGGGTCGATGGCCAGCGGACCCTTCGTCACCTGCTTGGAGTATCCGGTCGTGTAGTTGAGTTCCCAGGCGCACATCTCCCAGAAATAATACGAAAGCGAAGCGGTGTAGGCGATGCTCTCGACGAAATTACTTTTGTCATAACCGCTTGAACGGTAGTTGGCCGAAGCGCCGACTTCGACGAAGCCCGCCGACGCACTAAACGGGACTAGTAGTATGAGAAGAAAAGCGAGTGATCGCACGATTCCAGTCTAACAGCTTTGCGACACCGGATCGGGCCAGATCAGTTGGTGCCGGGACCAATGGTCGGCGGGCCAAAACGCACGAGAAAGGCATAGTTTAAATGAATCAACCCGTCCTTCTCGACCATGCCGCGAGGAGGATTAGGGAATGGCGCCGCCATTTGAAAGGCGTCGGCGGCGAATTCATCTAGACGTTTGACACCACTGGAATTGCCGACGATGGCCCCGCGATATTCGCCCCCTGGACCTAGGGTGATCTCGATCATAGTTTGGCGGTCGCGTGTCCCGAGACGCTGCAATTCACTGTCATTCATTACGCCCATGTAGCCGCGGATCAAACTCACCCAGCGGTAGCGGACCTGTTCGTTCATGCGTGCGAAGAATGCGTAGTAGGTAAATTGATCGGTGTTGAGTGCGGTGAAAGAACCCTCTTGCACACCGGGAATGTATTCACCGATGCTCGATTGTCCAATGGCTACGGTGTGCATGACGTCGCCCTGTTTGCCGGCTGCCGGCATGCCAACGCCATCTTCTTCTTGATGCTGAGCCACCATTTGTCCGCTGCCGGATACGCCTTGTTGGCTTTTATCCAGCGACTTTTGTGCCGGCATCGGTTGCGCGTTTTGCGTGGGGCCATTGTGAGCCGCGCGCATTTGCTTTTTCACCCGTTGAGTGAAGGCGGAGAGAAAATCGGCAGCGTCTTTGGCGTCTTCGAGCTTGGGCTTAGGCTTGAAATCGGGATCGGTGACGAACTGCTGCTTCTTGGCTTTTTTATCGGACCTTTCGACCAACGTCACTTCGGTGGGGCTCTCTTGCACCGGGTGATAGACCGGAAGTTTGGCGAAGATGATCAACCACACCAGAAAGGCATGGAACAAGACGCTGATGAAGAGTCCTTCAAAAGACTTATCCACCAGAAGGGTATAGCTTTTTTAGCGCGAAATGTTAACCGCTATTCGGGTTTTCAAGGCCGCATTTCCGCTGAGGATGAATACAATCGCCGCCTGCGCTCCAATTGCTAGGCCCAAGTAATAAAGGGCATCTAGCCCCAGTGCTATCTGTATCCCGCCCTCAGCGGCAAGGATCGCCAATGCTACGGCCGCGAGTCGCGTGCGACCCTGAGCACAGCTCTCCTGGATCAGCAGAAAGGCCCATGTCAGAAGGCTCATGTTCAAGCACGAGGCGAAGATGAGCCAGAGTGAAGGTGTTTGATCCCAGTGCAGAAGCCAGCGCACGATCCACGGTGCGGCACCGGTCAGCGCCGCAGACCCGAACACCGCTGCGGCTGCGAGCGCGAGCGAGGCTTTGACCAGGCCACTTTCATGTTTGCGGATTTGAAAGGGCAGCAACCATTGCGCGAAGATGAAAATAAAAAAGTAAATGCCTTTGTAAAACAAGCTGGCGCGCGCGAATTCTTGGAAGACCACGGGTGGCTGAAGCCAGCTCATCAGCACCAAGTCCATTTGTGGAATGATGGCGGCGGCGGCGGACAAAACCACGGGCGCGCTCCACAATTCCAAGCTCCACATTTTCTTGCGCCCTTCGGCGAACTGGTCATGGCTTTTCCAGGCCGCCACGCTGGCGTACCAAAGTGCCGGCAAATAGCAGGCGAAAAGCGCAAACGTGAAGCGATCGAGTTCGGTCGGCCCGCTAATGGGAGTATAAATCAGGGTTAGTTTGGTGAGCGCCACCAGCAGGTTGGAAATGGTGAGAGCATTGAAGAGCATGCGAATTTGCAGCTGCCCCATCAGCCAACCAAAGAGCGAACATCCGGTAAGAATCATCAGCGCGCGCAATACGGTTTGGCCTTCTGGGCTGTAGGGCCAGAGAACAGTAAGCGCGAAGCTCAGGGCGTTGATGCCCAAGATCGCCGTGCGCAGTCGGTGGCGCGGAGACGGGAAAAAATTGGCGGCGTATTGCAGCACTCCGCCCACTACAAAAAACAGGGCGATGTGCGCGAACCAGGAGTTTAGGTCCGAGAACTCGGCGCTGGTCAGGCGTTGACTGGCGAGAACCTGAAACAAATAGTGCAGCAGACCGGCGAGTACATTGAAGGCCACGAACGGTGATCCGGAGCGCAGGGTCTTCCACAATTTGCCCTCAGCCGCAGTCACGGGCAGGCCTTTTCAGTCGATTGCATCGATCCAATTGTGAGAGGAGCTGCGGCTATTCTCCACTAATTCCCGCTGCTGCCTTGGCGGAAGTCGAGTCGAAGTTTGGGCGGGCCAGGTTCACCTAGCCTTGCGAGTCTAAGCCCGCGGATTCAAAATTAAACAATGATCAAGGCGGTTATTTTTGACTTGGACGGCGTTCTTATCGATGCCCGTGATTGGCACTATCAGGCGCTCAATCGCGCTCTGGGATTGTTCGGGCTAGAGATCCCACGTGACGACCACATCATCAGTTACGACGGTTTGCCGACCAAGAAGAAACTGGAAATGCTCTCGGTCGAGCGCGGCCTTCCGCGCCAGTTGCATGGTTTCATAAATCATATGAAGCAAGTTTACACGATGGAGCTGATTTATTCGCAGTGCCGTCCGCAGTTTTATCATCAGTATGCTCTGAGCCGTTTGCAGAAGGCCGGTTTCAAGATGGCTGTGTGCTCAAATTCGATCCGCGAGACTTTGGATCTCATGATCGGCCGCGCCGATTTGGACCAGTACTTCGAATTCACGCTCTCCAACCAAGACGTCAAAATCGCGAAGCCCGATCCGGAGATTTACAACACTGCCATCAAACGCTTGGGTCTTCAGCCAGGAGAGTGCCTGATCGTCGAGGACAATCACAATGGAGTGCGCGCGGCTCAAGCGGCCGGTGCCCATGTCTTGCAGGTCCGCTCAGTCATGGAAGTCAATGAAAGCATCATCTTCGGCAGGCTCGGTGAGTTGGGGGTCGCTGTATGATGAACGTGGTGATTCCGTTGGCCGCCAATCTTTTTTTCGATTCGACCGAGTACTATTATCCCAAGCCATTGATCGAAGTGCATGGCCAGCCGATCATTCAAATGGTGATCGACAGTTTGCAGACACTGCCCGGCCCGAAGCGTTTTATTTTTATTCTCAACCGCGCCGACGATGCCAAATTTCACCTGCAAGACACTTTGCGCCTGGTTACCGACCAGAACTGCGAGGTCGTCTTGCTCGATGGACAGTCCAAAGGTGCAGCCTGCTCGGTGTTGATGGCGATTCCGTTTCTAGAGGGAAAAAATCCTGTGATCATCGCCAATGGCGACCAGATTTTTAAAACCTCGCTTGCTCCCGTCATGCAAGACTTCAAGCAGCGCAAACTCGATGCCGGTGTGATCTGCTTCGACTCCGTTCATCCGCGCTGGGCTTACGTCCGTTTGGATGCGAAGGGAATGGTGGTAGAGGCGGCTGCAAAACGTCCGCTCACGCGCAACGCGATCGCGGGATTTTATTATTTTCGCGACGGCGATACTTTCTTGCGTTTGACTATGAAGCAGATCGAAAAGGGTGCTGAAGTGAACGGCGCCTATTACGTCGCGACCGTACTCAATGAATACGTGCTCGAAGATCTCAAAACCGGAATTTTCCCCATCGACAACGGCAAATGCCATACGTTTTATTCGATTCAAAAAATTGAGGAATTTCAACGCGAGGTGGGATGAAAAAGCACCGCATCGCTTCCTTTACCAAAGGCTGGTTCATTGGTGACTTCACGCCGACCTTGCTCGCGACACGCGAGTTTGAAGCTGGGATGAAGTACTACGTCAAGGGCGACAAAGAAGAGGCGCACGTCCACGAGATCGCGCGCGAGTACACTATAGTCGGCACCGGGCGATACCGGATGAACGGCGAGACACTCGAGGCCGGCGACGTCATGGAACTCGCGCCGGGGGATGTCAGCGATTTTGAATGCCTGGAGTCAGGTGTGACGTTCGTTGTAAAATATCCCTCAGCTAAGAACGACAAGAAATTCGTAAAAAAATAAAAGTGAAAAGTATAAGAAATAGGTAGCGCGATGATTGCACCAAAAACTCTCGACATCGTGATTCCCATGGCGGGCCGCGGATCCCGCTTCAGCAAAGCCGGATTCCATTTGCCGAAACCCTTGATCGACGTACGCGGCCAGCCGATGATTCGCCGGGTGATTTCCAATTTGGCGCCGGCGTTCGATCACCGGTTTATTTTTTTGGTGCTCGAAGAGCACCTGCACGGATTTGGTTTGGAAAGCAAGCTGCGCGACTGGGCAGGGCCGCAGACTGTGATTGTGCCGGTGAACCAGGTTACGGAGGGTGCGGCTTGTACCGTACTCTTGGCTGAGCGGCACTTGAGCGCCGGTCACGATTTGCTGATCGCGAATTCAGACCAGCTGGTCGACACGAGCCTGCAGGACTATATCAAATGGTCGCGCACCCCAGCGTATAGCGGCTCAATCATGGTTTTCGAGGCGGAAGATGAGAAGTGGAGCTTCGCCAAGTTAGGACCTACCGGCGACGTGATCGAAGTGGCAGAGAAGAAGCGCATCTCCAACTTAGCGACGGTCGGGATATATTACTTCCGCCGTGGCAGCGAATTCGTAGGAGCGGCACGTAAAATGATCGCGAAAAATATCCGCGTGAACAACGAATTCTACGTTTGTCCGGTTTACAACGAAATGATTCAAGGCGGACAGCGGATCGTCACTTGGAAGATCCAAGCGAGCGCCATGCACGGTGTGGGGACGCCCGAGGATCTCGCAACTTATCTCAAGGTGGCGCGATGATCGTACTCTCGCACCGCGGTCTAGATCTCGAGCGGCGCGAGCAGCTGGCGGAAAATTCCTTGGCCGCGTTTCGTTGGGCGGCCACCCAGGGGTTCGGTATTGAACTGGATTTGCAGATTACCAAAGAGAGCGAGTTGATCGTCGCACATGATGCGACCACCGAGCACTGGTCACAGGGGAAAGTAAAAAAGAACTGGTTCGATTTGTCAGGAGCGGAGCTGGCGGAACTTGAAAACAACTGGGGGCCGCTGTGCCGACTAAAGGAAGCTCT
>JAYWAE010000060.1:0-2636 GCA_043782715.1 Pseudobdellovibrionaceae bacterium
GCCTGATCGTTGACGTAGCCGACGTCGCAGCCGAATTCGGTCAGCGTGCGCAGAATCGCCTGCGTGATGCCGTTGAACGGGCCGGTCAGCAAAACTGTCTTGTCTTGGAGGCGAAGGGCGGAATCTCTCATGGATAGGCTTAGAGTAAATGGGGACCTGCTTGGGGTCAATTGACTGGGCGGGGCTCCTGACTTAAGACCTTGCTATGCGATTTCTAGTATTGGGTCAGGGCGGCCGCGAGCACGCAATAGTTCGAGCTTTAAAGTACTCCGCAAGCGTCACCGAGGTGCATGCTTCGCCGGGTTCCGAGGGCATTTCTCAAGAAGCCATCTGCCATTCCGTCGATTGGACGGATAGCAAAGCGGTCGAAGCCTTCGTCAAAAAGTACCAATTCGATTGTGTTGTCGTTGGCCCCGAAAACTACCTTGTTTCCGGAGTCGCCGACCAGCTGCGTTCCCTTGGCGTGCACACCGTCGGGCCCAGCCAGCTGGCGGCTCAGCTTGAAGGCTCTAAAATCTTCGCCAAAGAGTTCATGGTGCGCGCAGGCGTTCCAACGGCCGCCTTTGAAATCGTCGAGGACGTCAGCGCAACGCTGAAGGCCGCGCAAAAGTTCCAGCCGCCCTACGTTTTGAAAGCCGACGGCCTGGCCGCGGGTAAGGGTGTCTTTGTTTGCGCCAGCTTGCCTGAACTCAAAGAGGCAGCGGAATTCTTGTTTGAGAAAAAAGGTCTCGGACAAGCCGGCGTCAAAGCGCTGCTCGAGGATTTTCAAAAGGGCTATGAGATTTCCTATTTGATTTTAACCAATGGGGCCGAAGCGCAGATGCTGCCGCTCTCACAAGATCACAAGCGCCTCGGCGATGGCGACGCCGGTCCTAACACCGGCGGGATGGGTGTGATTGGGCCCGTATTTTTGCCTCTCGAACTGCGCCAGAAGATTCACGCGGAAATCGTTGAGCCGGTGCTGCGCAATTTGCAAGGCAGCGGCTTGCTCTATCGGGGAGTGCTTTACATCGGCTTGATGATCACACCCGAGGGCCCGCGCGTGATCGAGTTCAACGTGCGTTTCGGCGATCCCGAATGCCAAGTGATCATGCCTTTGCTCGAAGACGATTGGGGAACGGTTTTCTTTAAACTCGCCAAGGGTGAGTTGATGCCGCTGCATTGGAAGTCGCTCTACACCGCCTGCGTGGTGATGGCCTCACCGGGTTATCCGGATGCCCCTGAAAAAGGTGTGGTCATCGAAGGTGATCTCGGGAGCCAAGGGGCTTCAAGTTACTTTTTGCACGCGGGTACGGCTAAAAATCCGGGTGGGGAGTGGGTCACGGCCGGCGGGCGCGTGCTCAATGCCATTGGTTTTGGATCGAACCTCAAAGAGGCGGTCAAGTCGGCTTATCTGCAAACTAAAAAGGCCTCTTGGCGAGGCCTTCAGATGCGCAAAGATATCGGCGCCAAAACTATTTAAGCGCCGGCTAAATGTTTTTTTAGGCTTCACGGTCGTTTGGCCGCAGACCCTTTTTCTTTATTTTTTCCACCAGAGTCGTGCGGTTGAGTTTGAGTAGAAGGGCCGCTTGGTTGCGATTCCAGCCGGTCTTTTCCAGCGCTCGCATGATCAAAGCATTTTCGTAAGCGTCGACTGCGGAGTTGAAGTCCATGCCGTTGTCGGGCAGGTCGCCGAGCATCGGGTCGGCGGTGGTTTCACCGCGGCGATACTTCTCGGGCAGATCGCTGACTTCGACTATGCCTTGGCCTTTTAAAATCGCCAAGCGCTCGACCAAGTTTTCCAACTCGCGGATATTGCCGGGCCAATTGTAGGTCTGCAGCATGGTCAGAGCGCCTGGGGAAATTCCTTTGAGGCTGCGGCTGCGCAAGCGGTTGAAGCTCTCCATGAAATGATGCAGGAGCAGCGGAATATCGGCTTTGCGTTCGCGCAGAGACGGCACGCGTATTGGGATTACATTGAGGCGGTAGAAAAGATCCTCGCGGAACCGGCCATCGGCAACGGCTTCTTCAAGGTCGAGGTTGGTAGCCGCGATTACCCGCACGTTTGAGGCCAGCGTCTTGGTGCCGCCGACAGGCTCAAAGCGGCGCTCTTGCAACACGCGCAGTAATTTCACCTGCAAGTTCGGACTCATATCGCCGATTTCGTCGAGGAATAGGGTTCCATCATCGGCGAGTTCGAAGCGGCCCATGCGATTGGCGATCGCGCCGGTGAAGGCGCCCTTGACGTGACCGAAGAGTTCGCTCTCAAGCAGCTCGGCCGGGATGGCGCCACAGTTGATCGGGATAAACGGTTCCGTGCCGCGATTGGAATTGTAGTGCAGAGCTTTGGCGATCAGCTCTTTGCCCGTGCCGCTCTCGCCCGTGATCAAGACGGTGGAATCCGTCTGCGCCACGCGCTCGATCATGCTCAAGACTTCCATGATCGGTTCGGATTGGCCGACGATGTTTTCGAATTGATATTTGTTGTGAAGAGCATTGCGCAATTGCGCGTTCTCTTTCGTCAGCTGGCTGTGCGAGAGTGCGCGATCGACGAGCGTCATGATCTCGTCGAGGTTGCACGGCTTGGTGACGAAATGAAACGCACCTTTGCGAGTCGCCGCAACCGCCGTCTCGATCGACGCATGTCCGGTCAAAAT
>JAYWAE010000061.1:0-2634 GCA_043782715.1 Pseudobdellovibrionaceae bacterium
AGTGGTATTTACGTCGAAGTTTACCTGCGAATAAAATCGTCGCAATCGTGGCTGTGGAGGGCTTGTCGGCAGATCGATAAGCTCTACAGGCAATGGCTACCTCGGCCAAAATCGCCAGCAAACCTGATTTGGCGAGCAAAACGCTTGTCGAATGTATTCGCAAATGTGAGGCACCCTGAATCATTGGCCAAGAAATCTCGGTGGCACTGAACGAATTCACCCACTCAATCCCGAAAATTTTTACCCAGATGGTGCCCGTAAGCCCATCCACCCTGCGCCGTGCGATCATCCCTAAACTGGCAGAGACACGGCGTTTTTGAGCACATAAATCGGCTAAATTAATTATATTGAGGAACGGACTGGCATCCAGATTGCTCTAAAAAATGGCAAATCTGCTAGGAGTAACAAACAAATGGTTAAATCAATTCTTTTACTCGGACTAATCCTATCTGCAATGAATGCCTTTGCTGATACCCCCTTGCCCGAGAGCTACAAGCCTAACAATGAACTGGAATTAGCTCAGGCAGCTATCCTCACGCAAGAGTTAAGCACCCAATTAGAAACTCGGGTCGAAATTGAATTTTCATCCTATGAACTTCTGAGCCTGCGAAACGGCTATAATCATCTAAATGACCTGACGACCGTCGCTATGAATCTCGTAAATGGAGATAAGGTGAATGGCGCAGCACTGAGACAATTAGTAGTTAAAATTGGACCTGTCGGCTACTACTGCGAAGGCGGCGTTCGGTTCATCGGTGGATTGAAGCCAGAAAACGTGAATGACGTTATCCTCCACGCTTGTGACGGCCCCTTATGGACAAAATCAGCTGTGGAGCAGGATAACAAGTGCTATGCCTCACGGGCTGCGATTGCTTCACCGGATTGCAGACATATCGTTCCGGTTTATTTGCCGAGTGCGCTTGTAATAATGAAACATGTGATCCATTGATTCCCAAAAAGAGGACGTTTTCCCGCTGCTAAATTATAGATTCTTTGCGTACCGCCGGCGACAGGAGGGCGGTACGATTCGCTCATTGGCCCGTAACGGTCGGCCCCAGAGTTCGGCGCTTAAATGATTTCGGCTCCTGCTCGGGCCACGCGCAAGAGGACGACAATTCCTGAGATACTGACAATTTGCACGGGTTCCGTAAGCCTTTTAACTTAGTTGAGCTGGCAAAACACCGAAGTTGCCACTCCAAAGGGCGCCGGTCGCCGATAACCGACGCCGTCAGTGGTCATTGGGTTCTGGACTATCGGTGACACTACATCCTGTGTTAAATATTAAATAATCAGGAGTATATTCATGTCCATTCGAATTTCGCTTGGGTTCATCTTGGCAGCGTTTGTTTTTTTGGTTTCTTGCGCACACCAACCTCGGATAAGTCCACCTCGCAGTCCCGCAAATGCATCCACTGGGACCTCCAAAACCAATATTCGCATAGCAGCTCCAAATTTGAACGACGCCCAGGTAGAAAGTATCGCTCAATTTGTTTCCCAATTTTGCGGAGTGACACCAGACCTGTTTAGAGGAAATCGAATTCACACTGACACCGGGGCAGTCGATACAGCGAGCCCAGCCAATTCGTGCGATGTAACTGTAGATGCGAACTGTGGAAATCCAATCGAAGGAGCTGGTTTTGCAGCTGATCTTTTGCAAATAGTTCCGAATCTTACAACTAAGCAAGTCGAGAGAATTACAGCTATCGCATTTAAGCCAAGTCTTTGCAGTCCATAGACTTTAGGTTCTGGATCAGACTAGCCTTGCTTTCAGTCCGCAATTTTTTATAATTAGGCATGAAGATATACTACTTATACTTCCTTTGTTTTCTATTGGCTTCTGGCTGTTCGTCCACGCCCTTTAGAAGTCCGAGCTCAGATCAAGGACCGGCTGGAGAGGCCGGAGAGGCTGGTTCAGCGGGCACGAGTGGAAAGGGCGGTTCAATTCATACTGCGATTCAACCTTTTCCGCTTTGTGAAGCTGGTCAGGAAATAATCAATGCGCGCGATTCTGCCAGACTCCAAGAATTTCTTGCTGCCGGTTGTTCTGCCACTGATATTCCGCCACAAGGAACCGACCATTCTTTGTTCGATGGTGTAGTCGTAAATAGGTATAACGAATTGCTTAAAATATTGCTTCAAAACTCACAAGTTCGTAAAAATGCCGATCTATATTCTAAGGTGCACTCAATACCTCCAATAGATCGACTTTCCGTTGAATTGAATCCATTTGAAATTGCAATCTACGACTACATTTTTGACGATCTCGAAACTGGCCACGATGAGAGCAAGTTTAGAAATTTGTATGTCGATCAAAATCAATTGACCATGCTCTCAATTTTACTGGATGCGGCGACGGATTCTGACAAACTTCGCCAAGCTACTGCTATGGCTCTCGTTAGATTGAAGAAGTCTTCTTATGCTGACCGTCCACAGGTTCAGGAGGCGATCGCGTTAATTGAAAATCGCCTGAATTCTCTGTCCCAATGACACTCGTTTGAAAGAAAAATGGCGCGCAGGATTTCTGGCGCCTTTAAAAATAATTTCCATTTATGAAATCGCGATCAACAAAGCCCGCTCATTGTTCGGCAGGCTTTTGATTCCAATGGGTTTACGCACGCCCGTAACTACGGCCGT
>JAYWAE010000062.1:0-6921 GCA_043782715.1 Pseudobdellovibrionaceae bacterium
CCTCGACTCGAAGACAGCGAAACCGAAGGCGATTCGGAAGCTCAATCCCAGTCGCCAGCCAATCTTCCCCCGGGGGCGATCTGCGGCAAGGGCACCCGCCAGTCTTGTGCTAAAGCCCTGTGCACTAAGGCCGCCGCACCTGACGCGAGCAAGACCGACTTCGCCCTATGCGCCGAGGCCCAGGGCCTGCAGTCCGGCTCCTCGGCCCAACGCTACATCGATGAAGTGCGCCCAATTGAGAACAGTCTCGCCACGCTCATGCGTCTGCGTCCTTCTACTTACGCGTGGAAGGATTCGCATTTGCGCGACCTCGGATTCGTGGCCGAGGAAGTGGAGGCGGTCGACCCGATGCTGGTCACGTACTCCGAAAAGGGCGCGCTTCAGGGCATAAAGTACACTCAGATGTCGGCGCTGCTGACCAGCGGGCTTCAGGAACTTCACGGCGTGTGCAAGGCCAACGCCGACGTGGTCAGGGAACTGGCGTCGCGTCTGAAAGTTCTTGAAAAGGAAAATGCGGATTTGAAAAAGCGGCTTGAACTTCAATCTAATGTTCTTGAGTCGATCAAGGCGAAGCTGGGAGTGAATTAATGGAGCAGAGGCGGGGTGGACTATGCGTACGAAAATCATAGTGAACGCGAAATTTCAGTGGACCGTAGTGGCCTATTCAGTGGTCATTTCGATCCTAACCACATCGGTTCAATACACGGCCGCTCGTCTTGAAGCCTATGCCGCCATCCGCGCTCAATCGGGGCTGGACAGTTCGTGGCCGCGCTTTATGGCTTTTGCTGCTCTCGTGTTCGGCTATTTATGCATCGTCAGTCTGGCGCTGGTTTTCTCGAACCGGCTGGCTGGTCCACTTTACCGTCTGCGCGAACACATGAAGCGCGCGCGCGAGACGGGGAGCATCGAGCCGGTGAGCTTTCGCAAATATGATTACTATTCCGATCTCAAGGAGGCTTACAACCGTCTGCTCACCAAACTCCCTCGCTCGAACTCGGGTTTCACGCTTCCCGAAGTGATGGTGGTCATCGCCATCGGTGGCATGCTGGCGGCCATGGCCGCTTCAAGCCTTTTAGGGGGTCCGCAAGCCAGCCTTCTGTTTCAGCAGGACAAGGCTCATCTCCAGGACATCTTTCAGATGGGAAGGAACGCGGCGATCACCAAGAACGAGTGTGCGATCGTAACCGTGGTAGACCCGGTGACGGTCATGGTGCAATCTTATCCGATTCCGTCTCCTTGCACCGCTGCACTCCCGCCCCCGGACATGCAAATGATTCAGACTCTGGCCAATTCCAGGGTTACGAATTTCAACACCGGCGCACCCTTGGTTTTCAAGCCAGGCGGCGGTACGACCGCGGGAGTACCCGTGACCCTGCTGCTCACCCTGACGGCCGGGAACCTGACTAGCCAATTCACCGTCTATCCCGCGATCGGGCAGATCAGGCACTTATGAATAAACCTGGGGGATTTACCCTCATTGAAGTTCTGGCGGCGATCGTCCTCTTGGGGCTCGCGGCCGCGTTCTCCACTTCAGCGGTGGACCTGATGTCCACCAACTACAGCACCTCCAGGCGCCTGGTCCAAGCCCACAACATCGCGGTCGCGCAGATGGAAACGCTGCTTTCGGCGTATAATTCCGACGTGAATCTCAGCAACGGTGCCCACGCCCAACAGTACGACATCGACGGCAATCCAGTCGCGGCCGGCGGGGCCTATAACGCCACCTGGAACGTGCAGTCCGACACTCCGGTCACAAGTATCATGTCGATACAGCTCAGCGTGCGCTGGACGGAAAGTGGTGCACAGCACACAGTCCATCTCATCACTTTCAGGGGTGGCTGATGGATTCGCGACGCGCGGGTGGATTTACCCTCATCGAAGTATTGATCAGCGTGGCGATCTGCGCAGTATTGGTCTTGATTGCGGCCGGATTGCATGTTGGCAGCTTAGACGTGTACCATAGGTCCGTGAACCGTTCGACGCTCGCCGAGGATGTCTTGCTGCTGGTCGACTATGTACGCGGTGAACTGATGGGCGTGGGCGGCGGTTCGGTGCGGGGTTGGATGGGAATCTGGGTCGAGGATGGCTGCGGCCCACGCTCGATTTTTCCGGCCTGTGGAGGTGCCGATCGGGTCACACTCTCGACCCTCACCATTCCCGTACAGGAGTGTTCGATTGTCGGGATGGTCACGCCGACGACCTTGCAAATCATTTTTAGCTCGCCCGGAGTTTGCTGTCTGAAGCCGCAGGCGGCCGGAGAGGTGAGTTACGTCGGTAAACCCGTCATGGTTACTCTAAACGATTTCTATAGCCAGCGCTTTGTCACAGCGGTGGATCTAGTCGCATGTACGATGGGCGTCGTACCGGGCCAAGCGGCTGGCGGCGATCAGACCGGTGGGACGGCCGATTGGTCGGGCGGGATGGTGAGCATGATGCAGGTTGAGACGCTGTACTTGAATAGGGCGCAGAATACGCTTCAGCGCTTTGTGGATTTGAATAACAATGGCGTGGCGGACCTGGGCGAGGATCAAGTCGTCGCCGATCAGATTTTCGATTTCCAGATTGCCCTCGGTTACGACTTCAAGCCCGCCGACGGAAGAGTCACAGCGACCGCGAACGGCGTGAACGATGAGTGGTTATACAACGCGCCAGGCGTGGCGGAAGCGCTCGGCGCCGGATTCTTCGTGCCGCCGCCGGCGCGCTCGGCTCTGTTGCTGGCGCAAGTGGGCATCACCTCGGGAGTCAGCGATCCGGCCGGGCTCGTTTTGGGCAGCTTGCTCAACGGTCCGCCGCGCAACGTGCCCGGATGGGCACTCAGATCGGGAACTGCCATCGTTGGTCTGCGCAACACTTATATCTTTCAGTGAGGGGGGAGGCAGGCGTGGGTAAGGAAACCATCGGTGAGCGGGGCAGCGTGCTCATCATCATAGCTGCCGTTATGGCTATCCTTTCGCTGATCGTGACCACCGTGTTGGTCGGCTATGATTCGGATTTAAAAGCATTCGAGGCCATTGCGACCAAGAAGCAGGTCTTCTATATGTCCGAGGGTGTGCGCGCCCTCGCAACCGTGCTGGTGCAGGGTTATCTGATGGCCAACTCGGCCGCCACGGGCGCGGAAATCGGCGATTACCTCGATATAAAATTGCCTCCGCTGATCCCTGCGCCCTTTCAGGTTTCGCCCATCCAGGTGACGGTGCTGAAGACTTCGCTGAATTCGGTACTGACCTCCGGTCCGTTCAAGGGGATGAACGGGCCGATCACCGATCTCTCGCTTAAATTCACCGTTTCACAGCCCAGCAACCTTTTTGGCGGCAACACGGTCGAGCCGCTCGATCTGCGCATTTCGGTCGGTTTTATTTCCATGTTCCAATTCATGCTTTTCGAGGACAACCCGAAAGCCACGGTGAGCACCGGCCCCGACCTCTTTGTCCGCGGCCGGGCGCACTCAAATGGCGATTTCTGCATTGGCTCTTCCGGGCAAACCGACTGGTTTCTCAAGGTGACCGTGGCTCGGCGCCTGATGGCCAATGGCGATGCCCGTTGCGCCGGCGGCGTCTATAAAACGCAGATTGCGACCGATGGGACCTTCACCGCCTTTGCCCCCCTCACCCCCAACAACGACAACGGTTGCGTCAACTGCGCCGGAACCGGTTCGGCTTGGACCGCCTACGCGATGAACACCTGGAAGGGGCAGGCTATGGATCAAGCTCATGGCGTCCAGACTTTGAAATTGCCCGGAGCCGGAATGGGTCTGGTGCAAACGAGGGTAATGGGCGGTTCTTCAGCAGTGACCAACAACAACAATTTGCGTTTCATCGTCGATCCCGTCTTAGGCACGGATAGCCAGGCGGTGCAGACGTACAAGTTCGCGTCCAACGCCGACATTCGGATCCTCAATGGCATTTGGTATCTTAAAGATCCGGCTAGCGCCTTCAACTGGCCGGGGATCGCGATCTGGTCCGACCATCCGGGGCATTACGTCGACCGATATGGGAATCCCGTCGGTCAGGAGGATTTGAACCTTCGGTGGGGCTGGCCTTCGCTTCCGCATGCCTTCTCCTATTATGAATACGATACGGTCAACCAAACTGTGGCCGATGATCCGGCCGGGGTGATTTCCTACGGCAATCTCTTCAACACGGGAGCGGTACCCCAGCGCTTTGTGCCCGGCGAATGGGTGAATGGCGGCGCTTCGCCGCTGTGCTTTGGTGGGACGGTCACGTGCGGCGCCGGCTGCGGTTTTCTGGACGCGCAAACGGCGTTGACTTGTTCGGGGGCCCTGGCACCCGGGCGCGATCCGAGCTTCGCCACCCGGATTCTGAACGCCACGCGCGGCGGATTTCGCAACGGTCATGTATTCATGATGTCGCCGGGTCCGAACCAGGACCCGCGCAGCCACCAATTTCCGGTGAATTTTGACGTCGCCCAATTTCAGGCGGCACTAGCCAACGTCGCGCCCGGTGAACTGGGCTCTTACTTCGGTGCCGGGAATTTTCGCGGTAAGGAATTTAATGGCGTGGTGTACATCACTTCAGATTGGCCCGGATCATTGAATGGTTTCGGCGGCGGGGGCCCGGCCGAGTTCCCTTACCAGGGGGGCGTCGCGGATGCCAACCAGATCGCGCGCGCTCACCCCGCGCAACAGCAGGCTCTGCCCGAGGCGTTGTGCTCAAGCGCTGGCGGCGCCGTCTTGCCGGGTAATCTCTTCGATTCGCAGGGGCCAGCGGCGACGGCCGTCGGACGTTTCCGGATACCGGATTGCGCCAATTACGTCGCGGGTGGCGCATATCCCAACGTCATTCGGGTGGTGAACGGCTCGGTGCTGGATCCGAACGTACTCAAGAAGGGTCTCAGTGTCATAACCAATCTCCCTTTGTTTATGACAGGGGACTACAACACGAGTTCAAACGTAACTTCGACCGGCGCCAAACCCTGGGTGGCGGCGCTACTTGGCGGTGACAAGGTCTTTTTCATTTCAAATGCCTGGAATGATCGGCTCTCGCGCTGGGACCAAGGGCCCGGAGCGACCCTGCGGCCGGCCACTGACACCACATACAATACCGCTTTGCTCGGTGACCCCTCCGATACGTTGACGATGTTTCTCGAGGACTGGAGCGCGAACACCATGACCTTCACTGGTTCGCTCGTGTTCGGCTACCAGCAGCTGTACTCATTGCACTCGAATTTCTGTTGTGGCACCGTCACCTATCAGCCCCCAGTGCGCAATTTCACCTATGACCCGCACTTCAGCCTGATCAGTAACCAGCCACCAGGTACGCCGGCCTTCCCGGTGTCGGCGACTTCGGTTTGGGCCAAGACACAATGACAGGCGAATTCACTTCCGGGTTGTTTGGGCGAGCCCGAAGGGCAAGAGACTTGGCGAACCGAGTTTGCCAATATCCGAACGCTTCTATCCATCTGATTTCTCTACGAATTGCGCACTAGGAAAAGTTGATTTATCGCCTGATTTTCAAGCGCAATACGAAATTGGCTGCTCACTATCGGAAATCGCACATCAGTTCGGGTGCTCAAAGAACCGAGTTCGGAAGAGCCTGCTTGATGCCGGAATTGAATTGCGTGAACTCCGGGCTCATTCCACAAACGAGCGTAAAATCACTTCTGGAAAGCAAGGGGCTCGACTGTATTTTGGTTTCTGCTATTTAGAAGGCAAGATCGTCAAAGACCCAAAAGAGTATCCGACATTACTTTTGATTCACCAGCGATTGAAAAAATCCGCGACCGCGCACGAGATTGTGAAGGAACTCAACCATAAAAAAATTCCTGCCCGCCAAGGTGGACAGTGGACCTGGCCAGCCGTTCAAAACATTTTGAATCGATTCAAGGATCACAAAATAATTATCAAAGGGAGTACATATGAATTTAGATAAACTGATCTCGATTGCCGCAACCGTCGTCATCGGCGCGGCAGCTATTGGCCGGCTCGACGCTCTTCAAAGATGGATTTGGATTGCGCAGGCAAAAGTTGTGTACGAGTCCAGATCATCGAACTGGGGTAGTCCAAAATTTTTTAACAACCATAGCGAAGGGAGGTCTATGTCGCGCGCGTTTTCGCGCAAAGAAATTGAACCACGAATGAAAAACAATTAAACTTGGAGGTGAATTATGAATACTAAAAAGATTTTTCTATATGCAAGAGTAAGTACCGATCAGCAAACTGGAGGATTGGAATCGCAGGTTCGTGCGATGCGGGAATATTGCCGCGTTAATAACATTCAGGAAGCTGAGCTTTTTACTGACGAAAATCAAAGTGGCGCTAAGTCTTCACGGCCCGCACTAGACCGCATGATGACGATGGTTCGAAATAAAGAGGTAGATAAGGTGATTTGTTATTCGCTATCGCGCCTTGGTCGCAGCACCACACATTTATTAAAAATCATGGACGAGCTGAATAATCACGAGGTAAAGTTCATTTCCCTCAGTGAACGTTTGGAGACTGAAACTCCCGCCGGCCGCATGATTTTTACGGTGCTCGCGGCGGTCTCGCAACTCGAAAGAGAGCTCATCGTTGAACGCGTAAAAAATGGCCTCGCAAACGCGCGCGCGAAGGGCAAGCAAATCGGAAGAAAGAAAATGCGCAATTCGATTTTGATCAGAAGTTTGCTCAAAGCAGGAATGAGTTTTCGGCAGGTCAGTAAAGTCGCGGCTTGCTCGCACGGTTCGGTATCGGCCGAAAAACAGGCAATGAAAAAAGAAGAACTCGAATTGGCGGCGAAGCAAAATGTAACTCCGACACCATCAGTTGAAATCGCGCAACCGAGTGGCCCTGTTGAGACCAATATCATTGTTGCCGAGCTGAATCCCAAACCCATAGTGAACTCGTCTGCGGCATCCGATTCTCCGGATCAATCCAAAGCCGCTTAGTCACTTCCACTTAAAGTTCTAGAAGTATTATATAGAGCT
>JAYWAE010000063.1:0-18262 GCA_043782715.1 Pseudobdellovibrionaceae bacterium
GAACGG
Organism: Pseudobdellovibrionaceae bacterium; assembly: GCA_043782715.1. Taxonomy (GTDB): domain Bacteria; phylum Bdellovibrionota; class Bdellovibrionia; order Bdellovibrionales; family UBA1609; genus JALHOQ01. The sequence continues at coordinate 7 of JAYWAE010000063.1, forward strand.
CGAAACAGACTACACGACTCGGGGCATGTGCACGATCTCGAATCATTGCGCCGACTCTGACTGCCGTGGCGAAGCCTCCACCAAAATTGAGTATGCGAAGCCGTATTTTTAATTCCCCCCGCGCACAGCATGCGAAATTAAAATCAGAATAAAAGAGTCACCGGCCCTTAACCGATTCTGCGGCGTCGTAGGTCTCCCTAGCCGGGTTGTTCATTGCTTCGGGGGGAGCTAATGCATACATGGAAGTTTTTTGTTTTGAGTCTCATTGGAGTATCGCTTGCGGCTTGCGCGCCGGATGCGAAACAAAACGGCGGTACGATCACGGATCGCTACATCGTCGTTTTCAAAAAGGATCATTCCGCGGCAAAGTCGGCGCCGGTTTCTACGGCGGCGAAGTTGAATATCGACGGACCAGTCAAAGTGTTCTCACACGCGTTGAACGCGGGCGTGTATCACATGAGCGAAGAGCAGGCATCCGCTATGGCAGCGGATGACAGCGTCGCCTACGTCGAAAAGGATCAAGAGGTTCACATCAACAATAGTCAGAGCGCTGTAACCTGGGGACTCGACCGTCTCGACCAGGCGAGCCTGCCGCTCGATTCGACCTACAATTATCCCGCGCCGCAAGCGCAGGTGAATGCCTATATTATTGATACCGGTATCAATCTCACGCATGTCGAGTTTGAAGGTCGAGCCTCGTCAGGCGCCGACCTCGTCGACAACGACACCGATGCGACGGATTGCAACGGCCACGGCACGCATGTCGCGGGCACCATCGGCAGTAAAACATACGGGGTGGCGAAGAGCGCCAAGCTAATCGCAGTGCGCGTGCTGGATTGCAACGGCTCCGGTTCAATTTCAGGTGTCGTTGCCGGTATTGAATGGGTCACTCAACATCACGTCGGGCCTTCGGTGGCCAACATGAGTCTCGGCGGCGGCGTTTCTCAGGCGCTCGATGATGCGATGAATGCGTCGATCGCTAGTGGAGTTACGTACGTGGTCGCGGCTGGCAACGACAATGCGGATGCATGCTCGGGCTCCCCATCGCGGGTAGCGAATGCCATCACCGTCGGTGCCAGCACCAGCGCGGATGCGCGAGCCTCGTTTTCCAATTTTGGAAGCTGCGTCGACATCTTCGCGCCCGGCCTCGACATCACCTCGACTTGGCTCGGCTCCAACACGGCGACCAACACCATTAGTGGCACGTCGATGGCGTCTCCGCACGTGGCGGGAGTCGCGGCGCTGTACTTGTCGCTGCATCCAAGCGCATCGCCGGCAGAAGTTTCGGCGGCCCTCGTGGGTGGTGCGCGCCCAGGCAAGATTTCGAATCCGGGTTCGGGCTCGCCGAACTTGCTTTTGAACATCGCGTTCTTGGGGGGAGGCAGTGGCGGCGGCAGCGGTAGCGGGAACCCCGACGCATCTCAACTGCAAAACGGAGTGGCGGTCGAAGGGTTGTCTGCAGCCAAGGATGCAGAAAAACAATTTACCATCGATGTCCCTGCGGGTAGTTCCAATCTCGTGGTGGAAATCTCCGGGGGTAGTGGCGATGCGGATTTGTATGTGCGCGCCGCCGGCAAGCCCAGCGTTTCGCAATATGATTGCCGGCCTTACAAATCGGGCAATGACGAGAGTTGCGCGGTCCGCACTCCCGTCGCCGGCCGCTACTACGTCATGGTGAAAGCCTACGCCGCGTTCTCAGGTTTGCGCATCAAAGCTTCGTATAAACACACCCAAGGGCATTAACAAATTCAGATTATTCGTGTTATGTTTGTCAGCGCATGCGCAAGATCATTCACGTCGACATGGATTGCTTCTACGCCGCAGTCGAGGTCAAGTACCGGCCCGAACTGCGCGGCAAACCTCTGGGCGTCGGTGGTCCGGCCAATTCACGCAGTGTTTTGACGACCGCCAGTTACGAGGCCCGGCGCTTCGGCGTGCGCTCGGCAATGCCTTCAAGCCAAGCCGTGCGCCTCTGTCCGCAGCTGATTCTGGTGCCGCCCAACTTCGAACTGTACAAAAGAGAAAGCCGTGCCGTGCGCGCCATTCTCGAGCGCTACAGCGATCGCATACAGCCGCTGTCGCTCGATGAAGCCTATCTGGACGTCACTGGCTCAATCCATTGCGGCGGCAGTGCGACGCTGATTGCTCGCGCGATTCGCGCCAATATCGAGGATGAGTTGAGTTTGACAGCCTCGGCCGGCATCGCACCCAATAAATTTTTGGCCAAGATCGCCAGTGATTGGAAAAAACCCAACGGGCAATTCGTTATCCGGCCGGAAGAGGTTGAAGCCTTCATGCCTTCGCTTGCGGTCGAAAAAATCCATGGCGTGGGCAAAGTAACAGCGCGGAAAATGCACGAGCTCGGGCTGCGCACGTGCGGAGACATTCAAAAAACACCGCTGCTGCAATTGGCGAAGTGGTTCGGCTCGCGCGCCGAGCACCTGCGCGATATCGCACGTGGTATCGACGAGCGCGAAGTGCACGATGGCGGCGAACGAAAATCGCTGACGGTGGAGGAGACCTTTGCTACCGATCGCGCGACCTTACCCGAGATTTTGCGGGCGGTGCCTGAGTTATTCGAAGATTGGGAAAAGCGAATGATCCGCATCAATGAGCGCGATCGGATTCGTGGGTTCGTAGTGAAATTGAAGTTCTTTGATTTCAAAACCACCACGCACGAAATGTCGTCGCGTGCCTGGCCGGCGGTCGCGGATTTTGAAAAGCTAGTGGCCCGGGCTTGGGAACGGCGAGGAGAACCGGTACGGCTTGTTGGCATTGGGGTGCGCCTCGCCGGCGACTCGGCAGAAGAGGAAAGCGCGCAACTCAAGTTTGAGTTGTGATAGGCGAGCGTCCTTTGGGGTCCGGTCCATAAAAATTAGGCCCGCTGTCGCCGTCGATCACCAAGAATATTAAATTGACGATGGGGAGCAAAATCCACCAGCCGCAGTGATTGGTGTCGTGCATGCGGCGGATCCCGACCATGACTGAAGGCAAGAACGTAACCAAACTGTAAAGGTAGCTGAAGTACATCGGAGTGTGCAGCACGCCCGTGATGATGTTGAGCACGATGCCGACGATCAGGTTGAAGAGAACAAACATCCAGTATTCTTTGCGCCGCGCCCGGCCTTTGCTAACCGTGTAATTCTCCAAAACCTTGATGTACCAATCCACGAGTCCCCCCGCTTAAATGTGTGCCCATTCCATCATGTGCTTGGGGTACCTACAAGGGACGTTTATCGTGCCGGGACGTCCAAATGAAAATCTTTGTTGGCCCATAGTGGATTTTTCGGCTCATACGGCCGGTAGAATTCGCCGAAGCGGCGCATATCGGCCGCATAGTCTCCGCTGGGATAAAACAGCGGGCCAAAAATAATTTTGCGGTTGGGATAATCCAGCGCTGCGGGTTGGAGCGGCACTTTGGCTTTGAGCGCGATATAGTAAAATCCCGTCTTCCAACGGTCGACCCGCTTGCGCGTGCCCTCGGGTGCGATCGCGAGCAGAAAATGTTCCCGTCTATCGAACTCCTCCACTATTTGAGTTACAAAGTCTTTGCTGGTGTGTCTGCGAACGGCGATCCCTCCAATCGAGCGCAGCAGCGGCCCGAGTGGCCACCAGAAAATGGAGTGTTTGCCAACCCACTTCGCATTCGTACCGAGAATCAGATTGGAACCGAGGCAGGGGATGGTGTCCCAATTGGACGTGTGATAGGCAACGACAATCACGCACTTCGACGCCGGGTCGACCGGCTCGCCCGCAATCTGCCATCCAGTCAGCTTAAAGGTCAGTTTTGCCAGCAAGGTGAGCACGTTCAAAATTGTAACATACCGCTAGGATTTACATCACTCTTTAGCCACGACCGCTATCTTTAGCATATGAATTCATGAAAAAATCCTACTTTTGGCTAAAACCATTGCCCCTGAATCCCAGTCCGCTTAACTCTTGGCATGCTTCGCACTCGCCCTCAATTTCGCCGGCTGGCGATAGTGATTGCCTTAACCCTGGCGTTTTCGCCTGCGGCACGGGCTGAATCGTTCGCCACGGCCTTTAACTCGATTTTCAAAAGCCAAGATGGCCGCCCCGCAACCGTGCAAGACATCGCGCCGGCCAATGGCAAGGGCTACCTGCTGATGTTTTGGGCCGGGTGGTGCGTGCCGTGCAAAGAAGAGCTCCAGCTGGTCGCACGCCACGGCGAAGATTTAAAAAATTGGAACGTGATCGCGCTCAACGTCGACGACGCCGGTGGCCGCATGCGCGCCGACGCGATTTTGAAATCGATGAATTGGCCATTCGCCAATCTCAACGACGAATCCGGCGCGCTGTTTTATCAGATCAATCCTGCGGGTGAGTTGCCGCTCGCCCTGGCCTTCGATCCGAGTGGACGGATGATCGAAGTCATTCGCGAACTCAAAGAGCCGGCGCTGACAAAGCTCTCGGCCACCGAATTTCAAGCCGCGACCAAGCACGGGTGGGAACTCGCCGACCAATTCCATTACATTCAGCGCGATCGTCCGAATGGCCATAGCAATGTCGCCGCCAACACGCTCGGGCTCAAATTTTTCTCCGAGCACTGGGAAGCCGGCTATGCGCACAACCTCATTCGCCAGCGCCGCGATCCCTCGGCGGGCTGGTCTCGCTTTGAAGACGAAATCGGGCCAAGCTACTTGCAATATCAAACGCGCACTTCAAACGGCCGCATGCGCGCGCGCGCCGGTGACGATTCCATCGAATGGGGCAAGGGCCAGTTGCTTTCGGCCCGTGCCATTCCCGGCACGGACATCAATGCGTCTTTGCAAGGCGCACACTTCAGCCAGAATTTCGGCTCCTGGTCGGTTACGGCCGCGGCCGGCCGCATACGCCAACAGCTTTTCGGATTGCTGCTTGATCCCACCGTCGATCTCACGCCGGAGGCGCCAAACGAGGCTGCCTTTGGCGGCACGCTTCGCAAAACGATCGCGCTGGCCAGCGGGGCGAGTGCCTTTGTCGAAGCCGGAGGCGCGGGTTACCGGCGTGAAATTTTAAATGCCGTTTCCAGCACCTACCTCTCACCCTATGAGGACTCACGCGCGCACCTCAATGCCGGTGTCAGCACTTCCACTTGGGGCGTGGATGTCGCGAAGACAAAATATTTTATCCGCCATTCTCAAATTCCGGATCGCAAACGCAGCGATGCGATCCAAACAGACGCCTACATCCGTTCGGGTGCCGACGCCAAATTTCAACTCGGTCTTACGTACATCGAAAAGCGTGACGCCATTCCGCGCACATTCATACCCGTACTCACTGAATATCCGGCGACGCCGCTGTTCAACGATGGCCTGCGCACGTGGCGGGTGGCGCCGCGCGCGGGCTTTAACAAATGGTCGCTCGAGCCGCAATGGATCGGCGAAGAGTCGAATAACAGATCCGACTATGAAAAACAAAATACCTATGTGCTGGCAGTTTATCGTCCTGAAAGTGAATTCAAATCGATTTTGCTTTTTCAACGCCACGGTTCGAACCCACTCAATGAGGATGCCGATCAGGCAGCAGCTGTGCTCGGTACGGCACTCTCCAGCAGCGTCACGAGCCAAGTCGAATATAAAACCTACAAGGCAGTGGGGCGTCCTGGGAACGCAGCTGCAGATCAGAAGGGGCGTTCTGCCGCATTGCAATTCGGACTCAAGGTCGATCGCATGATGAACACAGGCCGATACGGGAAAATTCTACTTTCGATTACGCGCACGCACCAAGACGGTTACTACCTCACGACCTCAGGTATCGATAGAAAAGAGCTGACCGGATATCGCATGACTTGGACGACGGGTCCACTCGAGTTGCGGCTCGCCGCTTGTCAAGAACCGGGGGGCTTTGTATGCTCCGGCGGAGTATGCGCACAACGTCCACCGTTGAATGGATTTGCGGTCGAGAGTGACATGCATTGGAATTTTTAACGGAATCTGCTTCCCGAGGGGGGAATAAATGAAACACTTAATCCGTATGACCGTGCTTTTGCTGCTGACGCCGGCGGCTTGGGCCGCTTCGCCATTCTTGCCCATCAGTGCCACCAACCCGTTCCGCTCAGGCGAGCGTGCGGTTGTCGAACAGGCGGTTGCGCAAGCCGAAGCTCAAGGCAAACTGGTATTGATCGACATGCAGGCCGCCTGGTGCGGACCATGTTTGTCTCTCGAAAAAGACATGGAGGCCAAAAAGGCCGCGCTGCAACCGACGCTAGATCACTTCGTTTACGTGAAGTTGGAAGAGATGCACTTGGAGATGATGGCCGGCGCCGACTTCTTGTCGCAAGAAATCCATTGGTTCCCGTCGCTCTTCGTTTACAACCCCGCTAGTCATAAATGGTCGTGGCTCTATGCCTCCGATGCCGATAGCCTCAACCAAACACTTAAAGACTACCTGGCCAACGGCGGAGTTTCGGCTCTGTACCTGAGCGGCTTGACCGCCAAAATCCAACAAGGTGCAAAAATCGAAATCGACGAAGTGATGCGAGTGTTGGTTCCGCTGTCGGTTGAAAGCAGCAGCGCCAGTTTGTTAACCGCCGTCGGCAATTTGCTCAAAGCCATGGCCGCCAATCCCGCGCAATTTAATTTCACCACCACTGATTTTGAAGACAGTGTGGGTGAGCCGTATAAAACCGTGATGGAACGCGAGGGCACTTCGCTCGAAGCCATTCGCGCGGTCGATGCCAACGCATTTAAAGATTTGGCCACTGATTACATGGGTCAGTTTCGCATGGGTTTCTACGTCCCCATCGGCCGCTCGATCCGGGTTGAAGGCGGAAAAGCCGCGAGCGACAAATGTTCCGCGTTGGCCAGCGCCGTCCTCGGTGCAATGGCCGCGGCCCCCGCCGCTCAAAAGCATGAGCTGCAAGTGCGCATGGAGTTGCAATGCCTGCTGCTCAAAGTTCAGTTGAAAGAATCCACTGGCGCCGACGTCACAGCTTACGTGAGCAAAATGGCGGCCGGCGAAAGTGATAAATTTTCGTACAGCCTGATGCGCGTATTCGCGGCTACGGGCACCAACTTTCCAGATGCGATCAACTATGGCAGACCGTGGCAGGCCGCTTACGAAAAAAACTATGCCAAAAATGCCGAGCTACTCGCTCGCATCATCAAAGCAACTGATGCAAGAATGGCGGCTTATGCAGCTGGCAAATCACATCCTTAAAACTTGGTCTCTTGCGGGACTTATCGCCATGGGAGCCTTAGCCAGTGCAGCTGCTCCCGAGGCGGCGCTTTCACTTAAAAAATCCGATCAGGCGGTGGAACTCAAAGTTCAGCCGCCACCCGGCACCCATCTCAACTTTGACGGTCCCTGGAAGCTCGAAACCAAAGGCACTCTGGCATTCAGCAATGCCACGGGAGTATTTGGCCTAGATGCTTTTAATAAAGCGACCGGAACTTTCTCATTGCCGTTGGCGCATAAACAGGCGGCAGGTGAGGCGGGCGAATATACGCTGACCTATTTCTACTGCGCCGTGGACAATTCCTGGTGCAAGCGTGCGCAAGCAAAAGGGGCTTTGTAATATGATCCAACGGATTGGGTTGTTGCTTCTAACTGTAACCTTTCTTGGCGGATGCTTCGGACGAATTCACAATAGTGACAGTGGCCGTAAGGTCGACTGTAAGTCTTACGGACTCGATTGCACGCATCCTGCCTTGCTCGTGTTCAGCGCCGTATGGTGCAAACCGTGCATGGCCGAGATTCATTCGCTCAATCTTGCGAATGAGGATCAAGACTTGAAGGGTAAATTGCAGATCGCCAGTTACATCGTCGAGGGACCGCGGAAAGGCGTTTCGGCAGCTCCCAAGGATACCGATTTGGTGGTTAGCCCGGGCGGCGACCGGCCTAATTATAAAATGACCACGGATCCGAATTGGAATCACTTTGATGCTCTTCGGCCTGACAGCGGACGCTCACTCCCGATGATGGTTTTTGTCGACGGCAACCAGACCATTGTGCGCATCGTTCAGCGCAGCATGGTCTACGAAACGGAGTTGCGGCCAGCGCTGTTGGCATTGGCGCGTGGGCAGAAACCCATTGGCCCAAAGCCTGAAGAGCCCGTTGGCCACAGAGAAACTCTCCCCATGAGCGAGTGGATCGCTCAGCCGGGACACGATGCCGCCAGCCAAATTTACAGCAACGTGAACGGCGCGTGGACGCGTGGCCTGGGGGATTTTAATTTTCTCGCAGACGACATGCCGTTTGAAAATTCCAAAATGACCGTCAATGTTCTCGACGACGGAACCAGTACGCCTGCGCAGGCCGTGTGGAAGGCTTCGTCGACAAATTGTAAATTAACGGTTTTCTTTTTGCCGGACGGTTCGTACCAGCGTTCCGAAGGGATTTGCCGGTGAGGTGCGTTGGGGCGGAGTTTTGCCCAGCAAAACCGCCACACAACTGATCAAGAGAAAGACGTTGATCGGAAACGCGATCACACTCAAGAGCAGCGCCACCGGCGCCGCGATCAAAAGTAAAAACCATGCGAAGTAGTCACCCATCATTCCACGCACGACCAGCCAGTAGCACCCATACATAGCGAGTAGAGCAGGCGTGAGTGAGAAGAGCATGGTTTTCAACAGCGCCGCCAAGATCGGCAAGCGAGCACTCCAAGGCAGGCGTTTGCCGCGGCCTTGGTGGCCCGGCGTTACGTCTATGATTTCGGGCTCGCGGGGTCGCATGCGGCAGAATCTACCGGGGTTCCTCACACTTGGCAATGTGGCCTTTAAACTGGCGTACGAGCGTGTTGATCCGGTGCAACTTCCGAAATTCGGAAGCGCTAACTCGTGAGAGTTTCGCCATATTCGAGAATTGAATTTCAAAACCGGACATCAAATCGAAGATATTCTTGTGGCGAACAGATTTCGAATCTTAACTGTCCGGAAATACTTAACTTCCTAACAAGTCATCAACACGCTGGTACGCCAGTTCCTACGCGCTATTGTCCTGTGGGGACCCGGGCCGCGTGCGTGGGCTTCGATTGCGAAATCGCCTGCAGCATGTCCATGCGCTTGACCAGCTCGGCGGAACCCGCCTGAAGCTTGGTCGTACGTTCGATGAAGGCCTTGGCCTTTTCGAAGTCCTCCGGTTTGCGCGTCAGCGAATATCGATCGAGGCGCAAATCGATCAAGGCCAAATGCACCTGCAGGTCCTGAGCCTTCCATTTCAACGCTTCGAGAAGCAGGGCCTCGGCTTCGTCACGCAAGGCAAGCGTCTCCTCAGAGGTCGCTCCATTTTTGGCAGTCTTTTCTTTCGCCTTCGCAGTGAGCGCGTCCACGAGCAGTTCACGGGCAGCGGCGAAGTCGGTGAGGGCCAAAGCCTTTTTCTCGAGCTCGATGCATTTGTCGTACTCGTTCAGCAGCAGGTGCTCGCGCGCGGCATTGTGCCAATCCCAAGCCGACGCTTCGGGATCTTTGAGCATCAAGGTGAGCTTAGCGAGCGCTTCGCTGTGTTTGCCTTGATCCGAATATAAAAAGGCTAGCTTCGTGGCGGCCAAGCGTTTCTGCGCCGGTGTAGTCGCCTTGCGCGCGGCGTGGGCCAGCCATTTTTCAGACTCAGAATGGTTTTTGCGTAGCAGATTCAAATGATAGCCAAGCATGGCGGTGTCGAAAGAGTTTGGTTCCTTCTGATTGAGTAAGGTGAAGTCGCGCGCGGCCTCGGCTTGCTTTCCGAGATGGGAAAACAAAATGGAGCGCTGATGAATCAGAGGCGCATTGAACGCGTCGCCGGCCAACGCCAAGCCTTGATCGACAAAAGCCATAGCGGCATTGACATAGCCGGCGTTGAAGTCGTTGCCCGAGAGATATCCCATTTCAGTCAGAACGGCCGAAATTTTGGCATAGGCGGCCAAGTCTTTTGCGTCTTTTTCGATTTTGCCGAGATAGTAGCGATGCAACTTTTTGAGCAGGTAGTCGTGCATGGGAATATTGCGCGACTCCGCCAGCTTTTCCGCATCGGAGTCCGTCATTTTGTCGAGAGCAGGGCCTTTCAATGTCAACAGCTTCGCCGCTTCTTCCGCACGCGGTGGCGGCTCAAAAGTCAAAATACTCGTTGTGGCATCGCACTTCGCGGCGTCGGCAAAAACACTTTTGAATTCTTCGCTTTTGAACTGTTCGCCAGTCACCCAACGGTCTTTGATCATGAGGTGATCGCGCACTTCGGTGTCTTTGCCTTTAAGCGATACTTTGCGGTCGAAGTCGAGCCAGCGGCTGCGCACGAGGCAGTCCTGTTCCACGGGGTCGACTGCGGACTGACCTTTGATTGTCGTGACGGCGACTTCATCGAGCGTTTGGCCGAAATCATAGTCTTCGCGGCCTTCTTTTCCAGCCATGCTGAGGCGAAGAGGGGACGGCACGGGTACATGCCGCGACATGCCCGTGCGTTCGCGCACCCAATTGAGTGCTACGGAGCGCAAGGTGTAAGTCGAGACATTGCCGGCCTTACTGACTTTAAAATCGAGCGCGCTCGGCATTTCTTTAAAAATCATTTGCCCGAACATGCGTTTGAGCGCGTCGGCCCCACCTGTGCGTTCAATCACCGCCATCATGTTATTGGCGCTGGGATTGGCGATCAGAGTACCTTCGACTTCGACACTCAAGTCGGGTTTGATTTTTATGACTTGGGTCAGCGCAAGCGTCGAGGGCTCGGCATTTTTGAGCGGAAGTGTTTGCAACTCCGAACCCTTGCCATCGAGCACCAAGGCATAGCTGCCGAGCAAATCCGAGGGCAGTACGTCGGCTATGACGACTGGGCTGGTTGGATCCACCCACCAGATCTTGCCAGTGGAATCTTTGGCCCAAACCAACGCTTGATTGAAGTAGGAAGCATTGGCCGAGGCCGCCATTTCTTGCATGTACTTCTGAGTGAAAAAGGGAGAGCGCCGGAAAGTGAGAGCGGCGTTGGCCGAAAATCCAAGTTGGCGCAAGACCGCCGTCGCGGCGGCCGCGAAGTCTTTCGCATCACCGCGTTCGCGTTTGAGAAGAGCGGCGTGACCAGCCGGAAAATAGTCGCTCGGCGCCGCGCGCCAGTCGCTGGACAGTGTGACTGAGGCCTGTAGTCCGCGTAGCACGGATTCAATTTGGTCCGCGGGCGACTTCAACTCTTTGGCTTGCACCACGAGTGCGGCGAATTTCGCGGGCAGTTCTTCTTTGATCGCGGCTTCGTACTTAGGGGTGAAGGTACGATTGATCTGCCGCCACGATTCGGCGGTGGTGAGATTCACGGTCGTGAGGCCAGAGAAGTTTCCGGCCAGCTTGCGGCCGGTGTCGGTCGCGGCAATCGTCACCGTGTATTTTCCAGGAGCTTCGCTGTATTTGAAGGTGAAGGCGTCGCCGAAGCCCTGCTTGACGAACTTCAGGGGCTTTTCCGAAACATAAATAAATTCTTCAACTTCACTAAAGGCGTTGGTCGGCAGAAGTGCCGCGGTTTCGTAGACGCCGGGGACGGGCGACGGGGAGTCGAGCTGGTAGGTGACTTCGACAATCGAACCCTTTTTGACTTTGTCGAAGGGGATCACCAGCTGGCGCGACTCCGGCATTCCCGGCTTCGTGACCTGAGTTGTCGAGGTCAACACTTCGGACGGTTTGACGGGATAGAATTGGCCATCCGTGCTCACGCGCGCCAGAATCAGCTTGAAGTGAATGCTGGGATCGGCCAGTGGAATGGAAAAGGTAGACGCTTCCATCGCGCCTTCTCCACTTAGCACCTCATTTTTGATTTCATAAACCGTACGGGTCGTGCCCGATTTAGAAATGTACGTGGTGGTACGCGCAAGCAGCGGTTTGGAGCGCGGCAAATCTTTGCTGCTGGCGGCGCCGGCTGAAAATCCGGTGAATGAAACGGCAATAGTAAACACGGTACATATAAGACGCATGGTTAGTTATCGGCGTCTAAATATCTGACCTTTACCTTCGCGGCCCCTCGCCCTGACCTAGGTCGGGTTTAGGCGTACATGTATTGCAGTCTCCATAGACGTTCGTCGACCATGAATTCTAGGTTTCGGCAGCGCGCTTAGAAGGCGCTGCGCACGGTCCACGTTACGCCGTCGGGAGAAGTGACGATCGTGTTCTGCGCTCCCACGGCGACATACATGGAGCCCGTCCAGGCCACGCCGTAAAGGTGTTGTGAGGTTCCACTGGTTTGCCCGACCCAGCCGCCGACGCCGTTGTAGGTGAGGATCGTACCGCTTTTTCCGACCGCGACGAACTGGGCGCCGTGCGCTGTGATCCCCAGCAGTTCAAACGACTGGCCGGTGTTGCTCGCAAGCCAAGTGATGCCGTCGCTCGAAACCCAAAAATCGCCCGCGCTGCCAACCACTTTGAACTCAGAGCCATTCCAAGCGACAGCGCGGCTTGCGGCGGGCGTTACTCGTGCGGTCCACGTGCTGGCGTCGCCTGAGCTGTAGATCGCACTGCCACCTGCCGCAACGTAAGTGGAGCCATTGTACGCGACTGAATAGTAAAGGTCGTAGGGAATGGAGGCGCCCGTTGTCCACGTGCCACCATCCGGCGAAGTCACGGCCGTGCTGCCCGAGCCGACCGCCACGTACTGCGATCCGGTGTAAATCAAACTCATATAGGAGAGCAAACCACCCACGTGCAGTTGGGCCCAGGTGATGCCATCACTGGAGCGCAGATTGTAGAGATTGTCGCCACCGGTCATGAACTGCGTTCCGTTCCAGTTCACCGTGTTCAGATTGGAATTGATCGACGTACTGACACCCGACGCGCGCGGCACCCAGGTTGAGCCGTTGGTCGAAGTCATGATCGATCCCCAATCGCCCGTGATCACGGTTTGCGTGCCACTGGCTGCGACGGCGCGAAAGTTGACCAAGACGGTGTACGGCGTGGTGTTGACCGATCCAGCGGCGGTAGTCAGCGTAATCGGTGACTTGCATGCCGCCATGTAAGGAATCTTGACCGTGACTTGCGTGCTGACCGAGTAGGTGACCTGAAGCGTTCGGCCACAGTAGGTGGCGGTGACCAGCGAAGTACTTGTGGGAAAATGAGTTCCATAAATTTGCACGATGCTCGTGCCCGGCGCGCCGCTCGATGCCGACATGCTGCTAAACGTGGGAGCGCCAAGACCGCCCGTGCCGCCGCCACCAACACTGCCGGTAGGCGAATGGTCGCACCAATTGCTGGCGGGAGAACTCCAGTTGATATTGGCGAACGTGAGCATGGATTGGCAAGAGGAGTAGACCGGGCCCATGTTGCTATCGCCGTAAGTGCCACCGGTGAAATTGGTCGAGAGGCAGCCCGGATCGCCATTGCAGTCGAAGTGATAGTACCAGTCGCCGCTGGCCGCACTGTTGGAGCCGCCACCACCACCGCCTGCGCCACCGCAATTTTGAAAAAGCGTGACGGTCAATAGAATGAGGCTGGTTAATAAAAATTGGCCGACAGTTCTCTTCATATTGTCTAGACAGCGTATCGGAAGATTTGCGTGCCTAGACTAACATTTTTCGGGACGTCTCAACTTGGGACGAGTTACTGCGGAATCGCCAATTCACTTTCAGGGCCGGCGATGCGTGAGCTCAAGTCGAATTCACGTGCAAAGGCTTTGCCTCCGCGCACATACAGCGACAAAACGTGCAAGCTGTCGGTCTGCCGGATACCGACGACGCGATCGACGTTTTCGCAGATGTTGATTGGTTTTCCAGTGCCGAGGTCATAGTACATAATCGATTTAGGAGCTGCCGCTCTATTACCTGCTACGGTCGTGAAAACCAGCCCGAGCACTCTCTTGGCGGCCGCCGAGTCTTGGTCAAATATTTTTTTTGGTTCCTGCATCAACACTTGATTGTCTTTCCAAATCCATTTGCCGGTTTTCGTGCGCTCGTTGAACAATAGGTAATTGCGAATGCCGCCGCTGCTAGCGCGATTGGAGTAATCTAGATCCACTCCGGATTCGCTTGTAAGCGGAATTAAGATCAGGCCGGTACCGAGCAGGGGATCAAAATATCCGAGGGTAAGAGTTTCGGTTTTTCCGGTTTCGCGCCCGGCGCGGACAAAACCGGGCTCACGTTGCGAGTCACGAAATATGCGCAGACTTAAAAAAATCGCACTTCCCAATCCGCCGATCAATCCGAGCATAAGTAGGGTGCCGATCGTACGCCAAATCAAACGGTCGTATTTTTCTAGTTTCATGCCCCTGAACCTAGTCAGGTGACCCATTAATCTCAAGTGATAACGACTATTTAAAATTCAGTTTGAAAGCATACCAACTAGTTGGTATGTTAATTTGAGATGAACAAATCCGCGTCCGGTAACGCAACTCGCGACAAGATTCTAAACGCCGCTCTTAGCGTGATTCGTGAAAAAGGCTACGCCGCCACAACCGTGGACGATCTGTGCAATTCTGCTGGCGTAACCAAGGGCGCATTTTTTCATCACTTTAAAAGCAAAGAAGATTTGGCCGTGGCCGCGGCCGACCATTGGGCGTCCGTGACCGCGCATTTTTTTAATGAAGCGGCGTATCGCACGCCTCGCGATCCGCTGGAACGCGTGCTGGCTTACCTCGATTTTCGCAAGAGCCTTTTGCACGGCGAGTTGGCCGAGTACACCTGCTTGGTCGGCATGATGGTGCAGGAAGTCTATGATACCAATCCGGCTATTCGCGAAGCGTGCGAACGCAGCATCTTCGGCCACGCGGCCGATGTCGCAAAGGATATCGAACTGGCTAAAAAAAAGTACTTACCAAAAGCCAGATGGAACGCAGAAAGTTTGGGCCGGCACACGCAGGCTGTAGTTCAAGGCGCGTTTATTTTAGCGAAGGCCAAGCAGGATGCGAAGGTGGCTGTCGAGAGCATCATGCACCTTCGCCGGTACATCGAGTTTTTATTCAATGAAAAAGACGAGCACTAAACAAGGAGAACGAAAATGGGATTCAAAATAGCGGTCGGAGTCATTACGGCACTGGTGATTTTTCTAGGCTTTGTAGCCAGCCGGCCAGCGGATTACACGATCTCACGCGAGATCACGATCAACGCTTCCGCGGAAAAAATATTCCCATTCCTCGACAGTACCAAATTGGCGGACACTTGGGGCCCATGGCGCGAGGTCGATCCCCAGATCAAAATGAGTTACTCCGGGCCCGAAACCGGCGTCGGATCAAAAGCCAGCTGGGTCAGCCCGGGACAAATGGGGACGGGAAGCGCGACGATCGTCGACGTTACACCCAATAGCAAAGTCGGCATTCAGCTTGAGTACATTAAACCCATGAACATGATCCAGTACGCCGAATACATAGTGCGCAGCGAGAACGGAGCGAGCGTCGTGACTTGGCGAGTGCAAGGTAAGAACAGTTTTATCGGCCGCTTGATGTGCATGTTCATCAACATGGACGCACATGTCGGCAGCATGTTCGACAAAGGGTTGAACAACTTAAAGGTATTGGTCGAAAGACAGGGCTAGGCACATGACCAAATCCACTGTGCGTTTCTAAAACTCCATCTGCACGCCAATGCGGGGCCCGATGAAAGTGATTTTATCACTCGGTGAAAGCGGCCCCGTACTGGTCTTGTTGTATTCAAAGCTGTCATAAGCCAAGCCCGCAACCGCGGCGACATTGCCGAAGCTGGCTTTGATCCCGAGATCGACTTGATAGCCTTTGCCTTCATAGGTCACGCTCGGCGTCTCCAATTTCGAACTGAAGTAGTAAGTTCCCGCAACATAAAATCCCATCGGAGCGCGGGAGTAGTACCCGATGCCCGGCCCATAGGACGCGCGGTGATCGGTCGTCGTCGAGCCGCCACTGGTCGAGGTGTCCGTACCCATCATATACTGTCCAAATAGCGCCATTCCGCTTGGCCACATAAATCCACCCGCGACTTCAATTGTCTGCCGCGAAGTCGTCGTTTCGGCGCCACCGGTTGTCTTGCTCTCGGAAACATAGCCGAAATCACCCCGAATCAGTCCACTGGCATAGGTACTGGCGGATGCCAGGGCAAGAGAGAGGAGCAGGAATTTAGCGAGTGATTGCATGTTTAGCCTCCAATGGCATTATTTTGCGTCGTCAATATTTGAAATCGGGTTCGAAGAATCACGAATAGTCTCAGGGGATAGTTTGCAACTGAGCATGAGCTCTTGCACGCCGATTTGCAGCGCGATCAAAATAAAAAACGTTGCCGCCGGGTATGTACTGCCGCATGCGTTCTTCGACGAAACTCAGAAAATCGGTGGAGGGCGCCGCAATCCCCCACAAATTTCCGTACCGATTTTGCGCCCGCACCTCATGTGCAAATGGTAGTCGTTTGCTTTTCTGGATGCAATGCAACCTGATGGCTGAAGTCGCAGTGCATTTTGAAGGCCGGTTGGCCCGTAGAAGTTTACGGCCGGGGCCCGTGCTCCAGCAGCGCGTAAGCGAGGTACTGGCGCATTTCGTCTTTCATTTTCCGGCTCATCAGCGGACTCAGCAGACGCGCGAACCACGGCATAGGCACTTTGCGGCCGAGCATTTGGGAAACTTCGGGGAGATATTGAATTTCACGCACTTTCCAACCACGCTCTTTAAAAAATCCGAACCAATTGGCCGGATCAAAAACCATAGGCGCGTTTTTCAATTCTTTTTTGCGGCGTTTACGTACAAAGGCCAGTGAACGTTTCGATAAATAGTCGATGATCCACAAGGCAAACTGCGGATGCGCGCGCAGGTCTTCGGCGAGCTCGGCGACCTGTTGATTTTCCAGATACAAAATCACGCCCTCGGTGAGAATCAGCGCGCGCTTGCTCTCACTCGCGATTTTTTTAAACAACTCCCGCCGCCCAACGCGATCGGAGAGATCAAGAGAAATGCGTTCGAGCCGGCAGGCCGGCCGCTCCTGCGCGAGCACGGTCTCTTTGTGCTGAATCAGGTGCGCAAAATCGACTTCGATCCAGTGCAGTTCGGGCGGCAATTCCAAACGGTAAGGCCGGGTGTCGAGCCCGGCGCCGAGATTGACGACGGTGTCGATGCCGGCCGCGATCGCGCTTTGAATGTAGCGATCAATCACCACCGTGCGGATGACGAGCGACCAGGCGGTGTATTGCGGGCCGGTGACACCCTTGGCGATTTCAAATCCGCGCGCGCCGGCGAGGCGGGCCGCCAACGGATCTTTGAACAGCGGATTTGCCCGTTCACCCTCTTGGGCGCGATAGACGGCAACCCAGAGTGCGGTGTCGGAAACGTTTTCGATTTGATTCCCGGCCATGGGCTTGGCTCCTAGTGGAGTTCGGATATCGGGCGAAGCGGTTCGGGCGTAGGTGATTCAATCAGGCCTTTGCCTGCGAGCAAGCCTTCGCGGATTTCGGCCAGCGCGGGCAAAAACCGCTTCATGCGCAGGCGCAATTGCAAGCCGTCGGTGACGGGCTTGAGGGTCTCCCACAGCGTATCGGTGGAGACGTGCAGCTCGAGCGGAATGAGTTTGGTTTTCTCGACCACTTCCAAAAGAAATTCGCGCAATGTGAGCCCGGCGTCGCGGTCGGGATGAAGCGACTCGGCTTTAAAAATATGGCCCGTTTGTTTATGCGCGATCACGGCCATACGGCGGTACCAGGGGCGGGCGCCCTCGGTGACGATTTCAGCGCGATTGTAAATCACCCCGGCTTCCCATGCGCCGTCGTTGGAGACGGGCAAGCTCTGCAGTTTGCGCAGCGCCAGCTCATTGACCGGCAAATCGCTTCCCACTGGAGCGAGCGGATAATCGACGGCAGTCCATTGGGCGTCGAAACCTGTGGGTTTGCGGCCGAAGTAGGTGAGGTAGGCGTCGTAATAGCGCTCTTTCGCAAGCTCCGAATCCGCGCGCATGGCCGCGACGTAGTCACAGGCGCAATCGAGCGCGAAGGTGAGCCACTCGGTCTCAGGCGCATCGAGCGTGGCCGGTACATAATTGGGAAGAAAAGCACGAAACGAGGGCGTGAGATTTTTCCCGGACGCGAGGAACTCCAAGCGCAAGGAATTCTCAGTGACGATTTCGTCATCGAAGTCGGGCGCGATCTCACCGTCTTCAAGCTGCTGAAAAAATTCGATCCCCTCTTGCCCGCGGTAAAGTGTCAGCCCAGGCGGCTTGCCACCATGGCCAAGAATGGCCGCATAGCCAAGCTCATCGCTATTTGGATCTTTGACGGCGAAGGCAACATAGTCTTCGATCGCCAGCCAGGGTTCCTGTTTTTGAAAACGAAGTGCGGCTTCGAGGAGCTTTTGCTGCATGGAGTTGGTCTAGTGGGAATTGCGGGAGTAGTCAAAGATACCCGGTCCCTTTTGTGGAAGCAGCGCTCCCTTTAGA
>JAYWAE010000064.1:0-2611 GCA_043782715.1 Pseudobdellovibrionaceae bacterium
TTAATCGACGAACGCGGCTTCATCACCAAGCGCGTCCTCAAGACCAGCTCAGGCAACGAAGTCTTCGACTCCAAGGTCATCGAGGCCATCGATGGCAGCTCTCCGCTGCCACCGCCGCCGCAGCGCTTGCGTGGACTTTTGTCTACCGCCGGCATTGTCTTCAACTTTCCGCAGTAATAGAATGTTTAGCTAGAGGTGTTCATGGGACGTGTATTCGCTATCTTGTGTTTTCTGGCCACTTTGTCGAACTACACCGTGCACGGCGACGATGCGCAAATCTACATCGATGTCGGCCAAGCGCAGGTGAAGAAGAGTTTGATCGCCTTTCCGATGCCTCAGTACATCGGATCGCAGTCCACCAACGGCACGCACCTTTCAGCCGGCCAAAATCTCTACCGGGTGATGTTCAACGATTTGAGTGTTTCCAACTTCTTTAGCTTCGTGCCGCAGACTGCATATTTGGAGGATCCAAATAAAGTGGGGCTCAAGCCGGCTCCGGGGACCCCGGGCGGATTCAACTTCGCCAATTGGAAGACCATCGGAACTGAGTTTTTAGTACGCGCCGCCTATCAGATCATCGGCGACGAACTGACGATGGAGATTTACGTTTATCACGTCCCTTCCGCAAAACTCGTACTAGCCAAAAATTACAAGACCCCGGTGTCGGCTGAACGGTTGATGGCGCATACTTTCGCCAACGATCTGGTCCTGGCGCTGACTGGTAAACGCGGAATGTTTACGACCAAAATCGTGGCCTCGCGGCAAGAGAGCAATCAGCCCGGAATCAAAGAGGTCTTCACCCTCGACTGGGATGGCGCCAACGTGAACAAAATCACCGCGCACAAATCGATTGCCATCTCGCCGGCTTGGGGAACCAAGGGCGACAAGATCGCCTACACCGCCTTCGCCTACCATCCTGAGCAAAAGGTGCGTAACGCTGATATGTTTATCTACGACCTCAAGACGGGTAAGCGCCTGTTGGTTTCCTACAAAAAGGGCATCAACTCCGGGGCCGCATTTTTGCCCGGCGACAATCGCTTGCTGCTGACGCTTTCGCAAGAAGGCAGTCCCGACATTTTCAGCATCGGCGCCGATGGGACCGGCTTGCAGCGGCTTACGCACGGGCCGAACCGCTCGATGAACGTAGAGCCGGCGATTTCTCCCGACGGCAAGCGTATCGCTTTTTCGAGCGACCGCGCCGGCCGGCCGAATATTTTCGTGATGGGCATGGACGGCTCTTCGCCGAAGCGCCTGACTTTTGCCGGCAAGTACAATTCATCACCCTCTTGGTCGCCGGATGGAAAAATGTTGGCCTTCGCCGGTTACGATTCCGATCACTTCGATATCTTCACCATCAGCACCGAAGGCGGCGGTCTCAAGCGCCTGACGGATGCGCGCAAACCGAACGGCAAGCCGTCCAATAACGAAAGCCCGAGTTGGTCGCCCGACGGCCGGCAAATTCTCTTTAGCAGTGACCGCAGCGGCCACTCTCAGCTCTACCTCGTCAGTCCCGATGGTTCGAACGAACGCCGTATCACCGACGACGGCCACAACTGGGACAAGCCGAAGTGGTCACCCTTCCTGGATTAGACGCCTACTCTCCGGAACAGTTGCAACAGGCGCGGGCGCTCAGCCCCGCGTTCACCCGCTATGAAGCGTTGCTGCCTGAAATCCCCGAGGGAGAAATTCACCACGTCCGGCACTTGGCGTGGCTGAAGTGCGCGCTGGCGACTTTTTTTCAAACCGCAACTCCCGCCGCCGTTTGCGAATATTGGAGCGACACGGCCGACGTCATTCTCAAACGCGTTTGGACTGAGAGCGGGCTGGATCCCTGCGCGGCCGCGCTTTTCGCTCTCGGCAAGCATGGTGCACGCGAACTGAATTTGAGCAGCGACATCGACGTGATGATCGTGAGCGAGGGCAGCGAAGCACTCGCCGTCGAAAAGGGCTTGCGCAGGTTTCAGCAACGCATTCAGCACAACGGTGAATTCGGTTTTTGCTACCGTCTGGATTTTGATTTGCGCCCCGGCGGCAAGATGGGCCCACTGATCACCACCCCGGCCCAGTTTCAGGACTACTACTGGAGCCAGGGCGAGACTTGGGAGCGCTTGGCGCTGGTGCGCATGCGCGACATCGCCGGCTCAAAAGAGGTGGCGGATCAAACCCTGGATCTCGCGCGCCGATTTTCATTCCGCAAATTTCTAGATTTCACTCTGCTCGACGACCTCAAGGCGCTGCGCTCGGCGGTCCACCAAAAAGGTTTTGTGCGCAAAGAGGGCGAGCTGCATTTAAAGCTCGAAGTTGGCGGTATTCGCGACATCGAGCTCTTCGTGCATTCGCTGTTAGTGCTCAATGGCGGCAAATTGCCGGAGCTGCGGACCCGCTCGACCGGCGAGGCCTTGCAGCTTTTGAAGAGCAAAGGCCTGCTCCCCGCGCATGAGAGCAACCCGCTGTTCGACACCTATTGGTACTTTCGCCAAATCGAGAACAGCGTGCAAGCCATCGACGACCGGCAAACTCATAGCTTAGTGACTCCGCCGCCCGCCGTGCCCGGCCTGCCCAAGCGCGCGGAGATCGAAGCGCGCATGCAGCAGACCGACAAAATCGTGTC
>JAYWAE010000065.1:0-18163 GCA_043782715.1 Pseudobdellovibrionaceae bacterium
CGCTCAGGCGTGGCTTCGTCCATCAGAGAATTGCGCGTTTCGAGCAAGAGCTCAGCCACGGCCTTGGAGTCGGTGAGATTTTTGTTCGCTCCGCGGTAGCCTTGGCGTTTATCCAGCGCGCGCAAACCCGCCTGTACGCTCTCTTGCGCCTTGGCTTGCTTGTCGATGTCGAGGCCGGTGTAGATCTTGATGCCCTTGTCGAGCACCTGCTCTTCACCGATTTCGCCGACCAGCATCTGGCGCACGGTTTCGAGATACGACGGCGCCATCTCCTTGAAGTTTTGCCACACATAAAGCTTCACCGGCTCTTGCACGAACTTATCGGCCTCAGCCTTGGTGATAAACCCAACCGAAGCCATGCGCCGAATCACGTAGTTCTGGCGGTTCTTGGCGGCGGTCGGATTGCTGATCGGCGAATACTTGCTCGGGGCCGGCGCCAGGCCCGCGATGATTGCGGCTTCCGGCACAGTGAGGTCTTTGACGTCCTTGCGGAAGTAAATCTGCGCCGCCGCGCCGACGCCATAAGCGCCCTGTCCTAAATAAATTTGATTTAAGTAGAGATAGAGGATCTCTTCCTTCTTGAGCGCCTTCTCCATTTTTTGCGCCAGCAAAATCTCGCGCACCTTACGTCCGTAAGTCTTTTCGCTGCTGAGCAAAAGCGAGCGCGCCACTTGCTGAGTGATGGTCGAAGCACCCTGGCTCTTGCGTCCGCTCGTCAAGTTGGCAAAAAAAGCCCGAAACATGGCGGCGTAGTTGACGCCCGAGTGCTGAAAGAACGTGTCGTCTTCGGCGGCCAGAAAAGCGTTGATCACAGATTTGGGAATTTTCTCGAATGGCGTGAGGATGCGTTTCTCGCGGAAGAACTCACCGATCTTCTTGCCGTTGCGATCGTAGACTTCGCTCACCAAGAGCGGCTTGTAATCGGCCAAGCTGATCATTTGCGGAAGGTCGGCATTGAGTTTGGCGAAGGCGCCCAGTCCGACGACGAGCGCGGCCGTAATTAAACCAAGCACCGCCATTATAAAATTGCGTTTTGAAAACACCCGAACACTCCTCAAGCTGCGGAAAGGAAAAGTATATCTTGAGTGGGTGCGGGAAGATAGGTCCTAGGGCGCCGCGTATCGCCGCGGCGCCGTGAAATTTACTGTCCGACTGGGACTGGAGCCATGTCATCCGAGTGTTGGTCGGTGACAGGCGATTCTTGAGCATCCGCTTTGCGAGCGAGAGGTTCATAGTCGGGGTCGCCGATGTTTTTCAAGAAATTTTGCGCCACGGTTCCTGAATTGATGACCTCTTCGGTGCATTTACCCGGAATTTTGCCGGCAAATCCTCCGGTGGCATCCTTTTGATCACACAGCCCCGGGACTCCACATTCTTTGACTGACTTGGAGATCGCCTTTAACTCCGCGAACCTGCCGAAGGCATCATTCAGCGCGCCCTGTTCGGTCTCTCTGCCACCCGAAGCGTTGTACTTCATGGCGTAATACTCTTGCAGATTGGTCAGGCGCTGGTGTTCGTTTTCAACGTCTTTCTTGCGCTGAGCAAGTGTCTCTTTGTTTAGTGAATTGGATTCCGCAGAATCTTGCTGGGTCTGCACCATTTCGTCATTCAATGCTCCTTGCTGGGCTTTAAAGCCATCCATGGATTGTTGCAAGTCCTCTTTTTTCTCGCGATCCGCCCGGCAGACATCCGTCTCAGGAGCTGGCCCTGCGGTCACGTTGGGGCAAGGGTTAGGGCTCGCAACCTGCAGCAGCTGCTTTTGCAATCCATCGATCTCGGCATTGATATTGCGAACCTGCTGCTCAAAGGCACCCATCGAAACCTTGTACGCGTTGTTGGCGCTCTTGAACGATTCGGTCGTGATATCGGAGGTCATGCAATTGCCGTAGAACTCAGTCGCACGCGTTTTCCATGCATCGCGCGACGACATGCCGCTATAGCTGAGCATGGAAGCTTGTCCGCCGCGATTGTAAGCGCCCAATGCGGCCTTCGCCACGACCTCTTTCTGCAGATCAAGCACTTGCGCAGACGCAATGTTGTAGCAATTGAGCCGGATCTTCACTTTCGTTTCTTCCAGCGTGGCACCGGCGGCTATCTCATTCTGTTTAACTTGCGTGATCTGAGCGTATTTGCCGGTCATTTCAGCCTGCAGCTGGTTCATTTTATCTTGCGCGGCTTTGTTCTTGTCCGAGGCTTGGCGGGTAATGTCACGCAGCTCTTTGTTATGCTCTTTCAAATTCGACGCGGCTTCTTTTTTCGCGCTGGCTAGAGACTTGTTTGCTTCGCGCGTTCCGGCCAGTAGATCTTTTTGCAGTCCGGGAATTTCTTTGTCCATTTCCGAGACGGACTTACGTTGCTGGTCAATTTGATCGCGTAAAACCTTGAGGTCTAAGCCCGCGTACGCCGGACACTTGCCCAACTTTGCTTTAGCGGCAGAACTGGTGTCATAGGGCTTGCTGGCATCGCTGGAGATGGAAGCGCCTTGGCCGACATCGCAATTGGCCATTTTCTTTCCGCAGCTGACAATGTCGTCGCCTGTACCGATGTTGGCTTTGGCGCAAGCCGCAGTAAAGGCGGTGGAGGCGTCCTTCAACTTAGAGTCCGCGTTGCTGGTGCATGACGTGGTCGCATCGGCTTTGCCGCCGGTCAGTACGGCTTGGCGAGTTTGTTGGCACTTCGGAGAGTCTTCTTTTCCGGGTGCGCAATCGACTTTCAAGAGCTCCTTTAAAGCCGAGTCATTGTAGGTTGTCTCAGCGGCGGGCGGGGGTGCAGCCGGGCGCGCGTCGTCCGCGTGAACGTATGAAATCGTGAGTGCTGTCAGAAAAACCGACACGAAAACACTTGTTTTGACAGACGCAGTGAATTTAAACATACGGAACCATCCTCCTGCAGTACGCAATTGCTGCAGTAGTAAAGAGCAACCCCGATGCCAAAAAGCGGCACCACTCCGAATGTTTCATTTTGAGACAGTTCGCGCGTGAGGGGAAGACAATCGAAACCCAAGCTGGGCTTTGGCAGAGGCGGCCAGGGCGAAAGGCCGGGCACAGACTAAACAAAAAAAGTCTGTGGGTCTGAGTGATCCAAGTAAACCCGTATTTCCCAAGGTGGGTGGCCGTGGTAACGACTTTAGGCTTCTCACTACGAGGTGAGCTTGCACACCATCATCAGGGACAGCCCCCATATATGTTCTTGTAGGGTTTACTTTTGTCATCAGCCCACAGAACTCACTTAGACTAGCAGATTTCCGGGCAAATGAAACAGGCATCAAAAGCCGTGCCGCGAGGTAAATTTAAAAATTTGGAACTTCGTCCTGTAACAGGATGAGAATACCTGCCGAAAAGGTAGAATGACCCCTGAGAAACTTGACTTGCTATTCCCCTTCCTGGTCGCCGGTTACGGCGCCGTGATGACCTTGGTGCTCAACACTCCGCTACTCGTGGAGCTGGCCGAGACCCGATTGCCGCAGGCGCTGAATCAGCAAATCAAAGGGCACCGCGCGTTGGCGATTTTCTGCCTCGTGGCCGGCGGCCTTTGGAGCCTGCAAAACATTTGGCTTTGAGCGCTTTTTCAGAGTAAGTTCTGCTCCTCATGGAGCAAATCACGATGGATTTTGACGCCCCTCCCGGGCCGGAAGACTCGGCCACCTCACAGGAGCCTTCGGTTCTCTCGGTCTCCGATCTGAATCGCGCCGTCAAAAACATGCTCGAGGGCGGCTTCAAACTGGTTTGGCTCAAAGGCGAAATCTCCAATTTCAAACCGCACACGTCCGGCCATCATTATTTTTCACTCAAAGACTCGAAGGCACAGATCAGCGCCGTGATGTTTCGCGGCTTCAATCAAAGTTTAAAGTTCAAGCCCCAAGACGGAATGGAAGTGATCGTCCGCGGCAAGATCACCGTGTACGAACCGCGCGGCAATTATCAGATTTTTTGTGAAAGCATGGAGCCCGTGGGCGCCGGCGCTCTACAACTGGCATTCGAGCAGTTGAAAAAGAAGCTGCAGGCCGAGGGTTTGTTCGAACCTTCGCGCAAGCGCCTCATTCCCGCACTGCCCAAGCATGTCGCCGTGGTGACTTCCCCCACCGGCGCCGCCATTCGCGATATTTTAAATATTCTCGGTCGCCGCTTTGCCGGCCTGCGCGTCACTGTGATTCCGGCTATCGTGCAGGGGGACAAAGCACCGCAGTCCGTTTGCGACGGTATCGCCAATGCACAAAAGCTCGACGACATCGACGTGTTGATCGTCGGCCGCGGCGGCGGTTCGATCGAGGACATGTGGGGTTTCAACGATGAGCGTGTCGCGCGCGCGATCGCCTCTTGCCGCGTGCCAGTGATTTCTGCAGTCGGGCACGAGATCGATTTCACCATCGCCGACTTTGTCGCCGATTTGCGCGCGCCGACTCCGAGCGCCGCTGCCGAACTGGTGGTGAAGAACGCCGCCGAACTGTCCGAGCGCATCGGCGTTTTGCAAAAGCGCCTGGTGCGCGGCTGGGTGAATCTGCGCGCACTCTGGCGCCAGCGTGCGAATCACTCGGCTCAACGTCTGGTCGACCCCAAGCGCCGCTTGCAAGATCTAACTCTACGCTGTGACGAGTTGACCCAACGTTTGGAAATGTCTGCCGGCCGCCACTTAGAGCGTCTGCAACAAAAAGTGCACCTGCTGCTGAGTAAATTGCCGCTATGGGCGCGCGTCATCGAAAACAAGCGCAGTGAATGGGCGCGTCTCAGCTCCGTGCTTGATTCTCTCTCGCCGCTCAAAGTGGTAGAGCGCGGCTACTCGATCACGCGCAAAGAGCAGCGGGTCATCAAGTCCGTTGAACAAATAAATCCCGGTGACCGCTTGCAGATTACGTTCGCCAAAGGCAGCGCCGCCGTCAAAGTTGAAAGTGTAAACAAGGAGTAGGCAATGGATTTCGAGAAAAAACTGACCCGGCTCGAAGAAATCGTGGGCAAAATGGAAGCCGGCGACCTCACGCTCGAGGATTCGCTGAAGTTCTTCGAAGAAGGCGTCAAGCTCTCGCGCGAGTGCAACACGCAGCTCTCACAGGCCGAGCAAAAAGTGAAAGTCCTCATGTCGGTCGATGGCAACGGCAAGCCGGTCACCGAAGACTTTCAAGTCAAAGACTAATGCTGCAGGGGCAATTCAGGCCAGAGCTCGACGCCGTGGAGGCGTACTTGCGATCGGCCCTCAATCCCATGCCGCTGCAGGCTCTCGAACAGTTTTGGGAGTCGATGTTTTATAGTTTACTCTCCGACGGCAAACGCTTCCGCCCGCTGCTCGCGCTGCTGACGGCGCGGGCGCTCGGCAAGCCGCAGGAAGCGGTTTTGCCTTTGGCGGCCGCAGTCGAATTGATTCACACTTATTCGCTGATTCACGATGACTTGCCCATGCTCGACAACGATGACCTGCGCCGCGGGCGTCCGACCAATCACAAGGTTTACGGCGACGCTATGGCACTGCTCGCGGGCGACGGCCTGCTGACGGCTGCGTTCTCATTGCTCTCACAATCTTTTTCTTCCAACGCTGTAACGGCGATTCACCTTTTGGCGGAAGCCGCAGGTCCGCGCGGAATGGTCGGCGGCCAGGTGCTCGACATTCAGGCCAAAGACCCTTCGCTCGAAACGCTCGAAGAAATTCACAAGCGTAAAACAGGCGCGCTCATTCGCGTGTCGGTCGAAGCGGCGGCCGTCCTTTGCAATGCGACGACCGAGCAGCAAAACGCACTGGCGGAATACGGCGCGAATTTAGGCTTGGCCTTTCAGCTCGCCGATGATTTACAAGACCACGATCCCTCAAAGCCCGAAAAGGTCAGCTTCGTAAATGCTCTGGGTGTCGAGGGCACGCGCGTGCGCTTGGCGAAGGCCAGTGAAGAGGCCCTTGAGGCGTTGTTTATTTTCCCAGAAAGCGCCGATCCCTTGCGCGCCATGATCACGATGAACGCTCAGCGCGCATGAAGCGCTTGGACGCCGCGCTGTGTGAGCTCAAGCTAGCTCCGTCACGCAGCAAGGCGCACGAGTTGATCTCTTCGGGTGAGGTCGAAGTGCGCCTGGCCGGAGAGTGGAAGCGCATCACCCAACCCAGTTTCAAAATTCAGGATTTCTCTGGCGAAAATATTCGCTTGAACGCCGAGGCGCCTTTGCTCAAGTACGTTTCGCGCGGCGGTCTCAAACTCGAAGGCGCCTTAGATCGGCTCAAGGTCACCGTGCAGGGCTGGCGCGCGCTCGATCTCGGTGTTTCTACGGGCGGCTTTACGGATTGCCTGTTGCAGCGCGGTTGCCAGGCCGTGATTGGTGTCGATGTCGGTCACGGCCAGTTGGCTCCAAAGCTGGCAGGCGACCCACGCCTCACGCACTTTGAAGGCGTCAACGCCCGGGCTGTGCATGAACACGAACCGATCCGCAAACTGGTGGGAACCGGTCTCGACCTCTGCGTCGCGGACCTGTCGTTTATATCACTGCAGTTGATTCTTCCTGCGCTGGACGCGTTGTTGCCGGCGCAAACACGCTTGCTCGCGCTGGTGAAACCACAATTCGAAGCCGGGCCGCAGCGTCTCGGTTCGGGTGGTGTCGTGCGCGACCCCGCGGTATTTGCCGAGGTGCAAACCGAAATCTTGCGCGCTCTCGCGAAATATGGTTTTTCAACAGAGGAACGGGATTATTTTCCCAGCTCGTTAAAGGGGCAAGATGGCAATCAGGAATTTTTCGTATACGCGCGTCGCACTTAGCCTCTTCACTGTGATTGTGGTCGCCGCCTGTCAAACGGCGCCTCCGGCTCACCAGCTGCCCGCACGCACGACACATCCGCAGCCTGCGCCCGTGGTAGTTCCCGGAATGCCGTCCCAACCGCCACCGCTAACGCAAACCTTACCGCCGCAAGAGCCACCCAAGCCTGAACAACCGGCGACTCCGCCCGTGCGCGAGGAGCCGCGCAAGGTTGCGGTGATTCTAGGCCCAGGTGGCGCCAAGGCTTTTGCCCATGTCGGCGTGCTCAAAAGTTTACAGCATCAGCGTATCCCGATCGACAAAATCATCGGCCTCGAATGGGGCGCGCTGATGGCCGCGCTCTACGCCGACAAAGGCCAAGTCAACGACGTCGAGTGGAAGTTGTACAAGATGGAGCAGAAGGGTCTGCCCATGCCGAAAGGTTTTTTTTCCAGCCACAAACTGGGCGACGAATCCGTCAAAGTGATGGATGAATTTCTGCAAGAGTCTTTTGGCAGCGACGATGCCAGTCGCCTACACGTGCCTTATGCTTGCCCCTCGCGTTCAGTGTGGACGGGTGTAGTGGCGTGGCAGACCAAAGGCGCCCTCAAAGATGCGGTCAAACGCTGCCTGGCCTTTCCGCCCTTGTTCAAGGCTTCGGGTACGTTTTTAGCCGGCGCCTCGCAGGCGCTCGAAGCCATCGATTTGCTGCGCCGGGAAGGATACAACACGATCATCCTGGTGAACGTGCTCGGATCGGCTCTGCCGGTGGCCCAGGACAGTTTACTGGACTACCTCAACTATGTTATTCTTTGGCAGGAGATCAAGCGGGCGATCGTGGAAGCCTCGCGCTACAACGTCGAGTACGTCAACGTCGATACCAGCGCCTATCCGATGGTTCAATTCGAGAGCAAAAAAGAATTGATCAGTCTCGGAGAAAAAGAAGGCAACGCCGCCGCTCAGATCTTGATCAACAAATATGGTTTTTAATTCCGCCGCGCGGAAGGACAGCAAATGCGTAAACCTAAATTGTCGAATGAGATCTTCAAAGCCCGCCGCCGCCGCTTGGCGCAGCTGATTCCAAATTGCGCGTTAATCCTGCCGGCCTGGCCCGAATACTACCGCAACGCGGATACCGAGCATGCCTATCGGCCCGAATCGAATCTCTACTACCTGACGGGTTTTGAAGAAGCCGAGAGCTGCTTGGTTTTCCGTCCCGGTAAAACTCCTGAGACCGTGATGTTCGTGCGGCAAAAAAATGTCGAACGCGAAACTTGGGACGGATTCCGTTACGGAGTGCAAGGCGCCAAGGATGCTTACGGATACGATGCGACTTACGCTATCGAAGAGTTCGAGCGCATCGCACCCGATCTAATCAAAGACAGCGAACGCGTGTACTACACGATGTTCCGCAACAAAGACTTCGACAAACATTTCGGCAATGTGATGATGGCCTCGATCGGCGGCTGGCGGCCCAAGTTTGGCGCCGGCCTTAAACCCATCGAAGATGCCAACTCCTTGATCGGTGAATTGCGCATTCGTAAAACCGACGAAGAAGCCGAAGCCATGCGGCGCGCGGCCCAGATCAGTGCCGAGGGTCATATCGAGATGATGAAGGCCACGAAGCCCGGCATGAACGAGCGCGTGCTTCATGGCGTATTCATCAAAGCTATAATGGAGCGCGGGGCATCGGCTGAAAGCTACGGCGGTATTGTGGCCTCGGGTAACAACGCCACGACTTTGCACTATCGCTTCAACGATGCCACGATCGAATCCGGCCAACTTCTGTTAGCCGACTGTGGCGCTGAGTTCGGCTACTACGCCGGCGACATCACCCGCTGCTGGCCGGTCAACGGCCGCTTCTCGACGCCGCAAAAGCGCATTTACGAACAGATTCTGCAATTACAAAAAGAACTGATCGCCATGGTCAAACCGGGCCTCGCGGCCTTCGATTTGCAAAAGTTCACGGTCGAGCGCGCGACGCAGATTTTGATCAGCGAAAAAGTACTGACCGGCTCAGTCGAAGAAAACGTACGCACCGGCGCCTACGCCAAATACTATCCGCACGGCGTAAGCCACTTGCTCGGCCTCGACGTGCACGACTCCGGCGTGCTCCGCATGCGCGGAGAATCGCGCCACCTCGAGCCCGGCTGGGCACTCACCATTGAACCTGGACTCTATTTCCCCGCCGGCGATCCTGCAGTTCCAGAAGAATTGCGCGGCATCGGCATCCGCATCGAAGACGACATCCTAGTCACCCAAGACGGCTGCGAAGTCATGACCAAGGGAGTCCCCAAAGACGTCGCCGACATAGAGGCTCTGGTTGGGTAGAGAGGTGCCTGGAAACTTCCCTAGTAACAGCGCGTAAAAAAAGGCGGCCATGGCCGCCTTTTTTTACGCGCTGTTACTAGGGAAGTTTCCAGGCACCTCTCTACCCAACCAGAGCCTCTATGTCGGCGACGTCTTTGGGGACTCCCTTGGTCATGACTTCGCAGCCGTCTTGGGTGACTAGGATGTCGTCTTCGATGCGGATGCCGATGCCGCGCAATTCTTCTGGAACTGCAGGATCGCCGGCGGGGAAATAGAGTCCAGGTTCAATGGTGAGTGCCCAGCCGGGCTCGAGGTGGCGCGATTCTCCGCGCATGCGGAGCACGCCGGAGTCGTGCACGTCGAGGCCGAGCAAGTGGCTTACGCCGTGCGGATAGTATTTGGCGTAGGCGCCGGTGCGTACGTTTTCTTCGACTGAGCCGGTCAGTACTTTTTCGCTGATCAAAATCTGCGTCGCGCGCTCGACCGTGAACTTTTGCAAATCGAAGGCCGCGAGGCCCGGTTTGACCATGGCGATCAGTTCTTTTTGTAATTGCAGAATCTGTTCGTAAATGCGCTTTTGCGGCGTCGAGAAGCGGCCGTTGACCGGCCAGCAGCGGGTGATGTCGCCGGCGTAGTAGCCGAACTCAGCGCCACAGTCGGCTAACAGAAGTTGGCCGGATTCGATCGTGGCATCGTTGAAGCGATAGTGCAAAGTCGTGGCGTTGTTACCCGAGGCCACAATACCGCCGTAGCTTTCAGCCGATGCCCCGCGCTCCATTATAGCTTTGATGAATACGCCATGAAGCACGCGCTCGTTCATGCCGGGCTTCGTGGCCTTCATCATCTCGATATGACCCTCGGCACTGATCTGGGCCGCGCGCCGCATGGCTTCGGCTTCTTCGTCGGTTTTACGAATGCGCAATTCACCGATCAAGGAGTTGGCATCTTCGATGGGTTTAAGGCCGGCGCCAAACTTGGGCCGCCAGCCGCCGATCGAGGCCATCATCACATTGCCGAAATGTTTGTCGAAGTCTTTGTTGCGGAACATCGTGTAGTACACGCGTTCGCTGTCTTTGATTAGATCGGGTGCGATGCGCTCGAACTCTTCGATAGCGTAAGTCGCATCGTATCCGTAAGCATCCTTGGCGCCTTGCACTCCGTAACGGAATCCGTCCCAAGTTTCGCGTTCGACATTTTTTTGCCGCACGAACATCACGGTCTCAGGAGTTTTACCGGGACGGAAAACCAAGCAGCTCTCGGCTTCTTCAAAACCCGTCAGGTAGTAGAGATTCGATTCGGGCCGATAGGCATGCTCGGTATCCGCGTTGCGGTAGTATTCGGGCCAGGCCGGCAGGATTAACGCGCAATTTGGAATCAGCTGCGCCAAGCGGCGGCGGCGGGCTTTGAAGATCTCATTCGACAATTTAGGTTTACGCATTTGCTGTCCTTCCGCGCGGCGGAATTAAAAACCATATTTGTTGATCAAGATCTGAGCGGCGGCGTTGCCTTCTTTTTCTCCGAGACTGATCAATTCTTTTTTGCTCTCGAATTGAACCATCGGATAGGCGCTGGTATCGACGTTGACGTACTCGACGTTGTAGCGCGAGGCTTCCACGATCGCCCGCTTGATCTCCTGCCAAAGAATAACATAGTTGAGGTAGTCCAGTAAACTGTCCTGGGCCACCGGCAGAGCCGATCCGAGCACGTTCACCAGGATGATCGTGTTGTATCCTTCCCGGCGCAGCAAATCGATGGCTTCGAGCGCCTGCGAGGCGCCGGCTAAAAACGTACCCGAAGCCTTGAACAAGGGCGGAAAGGCCAGGCAGCGTTTGACCGCATCTTTGAGGGCGCCTTTGGTCTGCCACGCCACTACACCCGTCCACACTGAACGCGAGGGGCAAGCATAAGGCACGTGTAGGCGACTGGCATCGTCGCTGCCAAAAGACTCTTGCAGAAATTCATCCATCACTTTGACGGATTCGTCGCCCAGTTTGTGGCTGGAAAAAAAACCTTTCGGCATGGGCAGACCCTTCTGCTCCATCTTGTACAACTTCCACTCGACGTCGTTGACTTGGCCTTTGTCGGCGTAGAGCGCGGCCATCAGCGCGCCCCATTCGAGGCCGATGATTTTGTCGATCGGGATACGCTGATGCTGTAAACTTTTGAGCACGCCGACATGGGCAAAAGCCTTGGCGCCACCTGGGCCTAGAATCACCGCAACCTTGCGCGGCTCCTCGCGCACGGGCGGAGTCGCCGGTTGTTCAGGCTTGGGTGGCTCTTGCGGCGGTAAGGTTTGCGTTAGCGGTGGCGGTTGGGACGGCATTCCGGGAACTACCACGGGCGCAGGCTGCGGATGTGTCGTGCGTGCGGGCAGCTGGTGAGCCGGAGGCGCCGTTTGACAGGCGGCGACCACAATCACAGTGAAGAGGCTAAGTGCGACGCGCGTATACGAAAAATTCCTGATTGCCATCTTGCCCCTTTAACGAGCTGGGAAAATAATCCCGTTCCTCTGTTGAAAAACCATATTTCGCGAGAGCGCGCAAGATTTCGGTTTGCACCTCGGCAAATACCGCGGGGTCGCGCACGACACCACCCGAACCGAGACGCTGCGGCCCGGCTTCGAATTGTGGTTTCACCAGCGCGAGCAAGCGTGTTTGCGCCGGCAACAACGCGTCCAGCGCAGGAAGAATCAACTGCAGTGATATAAACGACAGGTCCGCGACGCAGAGGTCGAGACCGGTTCCCACCAGTTTGCGGATCGGTTCGTGTTCATGCACAGCCCGGGCGTTGACGCCTTCAAAGTGCGTGAGGCGTGGGTCGCCTGCCAGCTTTGGAGCCAACTGGCCGTGACCGACATCGACACCAATCACGGCCTGGCAACCGCGCTGCAACAGGCAATCCGTAAAGCCGCCCGTAGAAACACCGAGATCGAGCGCGCGCCAGCCCTGCACGGTGACCTTGAGCCGATCTAAGGCGCCTTCGAGTTTGAGACCGCCGCGCGAAACGTACTTGAGCAAAGGCGCCTCGGCGTTCAAGCGAATATTTTCGCCAGAGAAATCCTGAATTTTGAAACTGGGTTGGGTGATGCGCTTCCACTCTCCGGCCAGGCGCACTTCGACCTCACCCGAAGAGATCAACTCGTGCGCCTTGCTGCGTGACGGAGCTAGCTTGAGCTCACACAGCGCGGCGTCCAAGCGCTTCATGCGCGCTGAGCGTTCATCGTGATCATGGCGCGCAAGGGATCGGCGCTTTCTGGGAAAATAAACAACGCCTCAAGGGCCTCTTCACTGGCCTTCGCCAAGCGCACGCGCGTGCCCTCGACACCCAGAGCATTTACGAAGCTGACCTTTTCGGGCTTTGAGGGATCGTGGTCTTGTAAATCATCGGCGAGCTGAAAGGCCAAGCCTAAATTCGCGCCGTATTCCGCCAGTGCGTTTTGCTGCTCGGTCGTCGCATTGCAAAGGACGGCCGCCGCTTCGACCGACACGCGAATGAGCGCGCCTGTTTTACGCTTGTGAATTTCTTCGAGCGTTTCGAGCGAAGGGTCTTTGGCCTGAATGTCGAGCACCTGGCCGCCGACCATTCCGCGCGGACCTGCGGCTTCCGCCAAAAGGTGAATCGCCGTTACAGCGTTGGAAGAAAAAGATTGTGAGAGCAATGAGAACGCAGCCGTCAGCAGGCCGTCGCCCGCGAGCAGTGCCATAGCGTCGCCGTAAACCTTGTGATTGGTCGGACGCCCGCGGCGCAGGTCATCGTTGTCGAGCATGGGCAAGTCATCGTGAATCAGCGAATAAGTGTGAATCAATTCGACTGCGGCCGCCAAAGGCAAAACCGCTTCCTGCGGCTTGCCGAGCGCCCGCGCCGTCAGCAGCGCGAGCAGCGGGCGGAAGCGTTTGCCGTCGGAGAGTAAACTATAAAACATCGACTCCCAAAACTGTTCGAGAGCCTGCAGCGGCATGGGATTGAGGGCCGATCGCAAGTACGCCTCCACGGCGTCGAGCTCTGGCCTGAATTGCCCCTGCAGCATTAGTCTTTGACTTGAAAGTCTTCGGTGACCGGCTTGCCGTTGCCATCGACCGACATGAGGACTTTCACTTTTTGCTCGGCCTGTGAGAGCTGCGTGTTGCACTCGCGCGAGAGCTTGACGCCTTCTTCGAAGAACTTCAGCGAATCCTCGAGCGTGAGGTCGCCGGCTTCCATTTTGCCCACGATTTCTTCGAGCCGGGTCAGTTTTTTCTCGAAATCCATTGCCTACTCCTTGTTTACACTTTCAACTTTGACGGCGGCGCTGCCTTTGGCGAACGTAATCTGCAAGCGGTCACCGGGATTTATTTGTTCAACGGACTTGATGACCCGCTGCTCTTTGCGCGTGATCGAGTAGCCGCGCTCTACCACTTTGAGCGGCGAGAGAGAATCAAGCACGGAGCTGAGACGCGCCCATTCACTGCGCTTGTTTTCGATGACGCGCGCCCATAGCGGCAATTTACTCAGCAGCAGGTGCACTTTTTGTTGCAGACGCTCTAAGTGGCGGCCGGCAGACATTTCCAAACGTTGGGTCAACTCGTCACAGCGTAGAGTTAGATCTTGCAAGCGGCGCTTGGGGTCGACCAGACGTTGAGCCGAGTGATTCGCACGCTGGCGCCAGAGTGCGCGCAGATTCACCCAGCCGCGCACCAGGCGCTTTTGCAAAACGCCGATGCGCTCGGACAGTTCGGCGGCGTTCTTCACCACCAGTTCGGCAGCGGCGCTCGGAGTCGGCGCGCGCAAATCGGCGACAAAGTCGGCGATGGTGAAATCGATCTCGTGCCCGACTGCAGAAATCACTGGCACGCGGCAAGAGGCGATCGCGCGCGCGACACGCTCATCGTTGAAACCCCACATGTCCTCGATCGAACCGCCGCCGCGGCCGACGATCAACACGTCGATGTCGTCGAGCTTTTGTGCATTGGCGATACCGTCGCAAACGGACTGCGGTGCTTTGTCCCCCTGCACGATAGCCGGAATCACAGTGACGCGCAGGCCGGCAAAGCGGCGACCGAGAATATTTAAAATATCGCGAATGGCGGCGCCGGTGGGGGAAGTCACCACGGCGACATGCTTGGGCAGTGCGGGAATGAGGCGCTTGCGCGAAGGTTCGAACAAACCCTCGGCCTGCAGCTTCTTTTTCAACTGCTCGAATGCCAGTTGTAGAGCGCCGGCGCCCACGGGCTCCATGCTTTCACAAAAAATCTGATAATTGCCGCGCGGTTCGTACACGGTGATCTTGCCGCGGACGATCACTTCCATTCCGTCTTGGGGCTTGAACTTTAAACTTTGATTGAAGCCGCGAAACATCACGGCGCTGATCTGTGCCTTCGAGTCTTTGAGTGAAAAATAATGATGGCCGGACGTGTGCGGTTTGAAATTGGAGATTTCGCCTTTGAGCCAAACCAGTTTGAAGCCGCCCTCGAGCATGTTTTTGACGGCGCGATTCAGATCGGAGACCGAGAGAACCGAAGGCTCCTGTGAGGTGGCCGAGTCTTCCGGCCCGGGAGGGGCGTCAAAATCCATCGTGATTTGCTCCATGAGGAGCAGAACTTACTCTGAAAAAGCGCTCAAAGCCAAATGTTTTGCAGGCTCCAAAGGCCGCCGGCCACGAGGCAGAAAATCGCCAACGCGCGGTGCCCTTTGATTTGCTGATTCAGCGCCTGCGGCAATCGGGTCTCGGCCAGCTCCACGAGTAGCGGAGTGTTGAGCACCAAGGTCATCACGGCGCCGTAACCGGCGACCAGGAAGGGGAATAGCAAGTCAAGTTTCTCAGGGGTCATTCTACCTTTTCGGCAGGTATTCTCATCCTGTTACAGGACGAAGTTCCAAATTTTTAAATTTACCTCGCGGCACGGCTTTTGATGCCTGTTTCATTTGCCCGGAAATCTGCTAGTCTAAGTGAGTTCTGTGGGCTGATGACAAAAGTAAACCCTACAAGAACATATATGGGGGCTGTCCCTGATGATGGTGTGCAAGCTCACCTCGTAGTGAGAAGCCTAAAGTCGTTACCACGGCCACCCACCTTGGGAAATACGGGTTTACTTGGATCACTCAGACCCACAGACTTTTTTTGTTTAGTCTGTGCCCGGCCTTTCGCCCTGGCCGCCTCTGCCAAAGCCCAGCTTGGGTTTCGATTGTCTTCCCCTCACGCGCGAACTGTCTCAAAATGAAACATTCGGAGTGGTGCCGCTTTTTGGCATCGGGGTTGCTCTTTACTACTGCAGCAATTGCGTACTGCAGGAGGATGGTTCCGTATGTTTAAATTCACTGCGTCTGTCAAAACAAGTGTTTTCGTGTCGGTTTTTCTGACAGCACTCACGATTTCATACGTTCACGCGGACGACGCGCGCCCGGCTGCACCCCCGCCCGCCGCTGAGACAACCTACAATGACTCGGCTTTAAAGGAGCTCTTGAAAGTCGATTGCGCACCCGGAAAAGAAGACTCTCCGAAGTGCCAACAAACTCGCCAAGCCGTACTGACCGGCGGCAAAGCCGATGCGACCACGTCATGCACCAGCAACGCGGACTCTAAGTTGAAGGACGCCTCCACCGCCTTTACTGCGGCTTGCGCCAAAGCCAACATCGGTACAGGCGACGACATTGTCAGCTGCGGAAAGAAAATGGCCAATTGCGATGTCGGCCAAGGCGCTTCCATCTCCAGCGATGCCAGCAAGCCCTATGACACCAGTTCTGCCGCTAAAGCAAAGTTGGGCAAGTGTCCGGCGTACGCGGGCTTAGACCTCAAGGTTTTACGCGATCAAATTGACCAGCAACGTAAGTCCGT
Source organism: Pseudobdellovibrionaceae bacterium (assembly GCA_043782715.1). Classification (GTDB taxonomy): domain Bacteria; phylum Bdellovibrionota; class Bdellovibrionia; order Bdellovibrionales; family UBA1609; genus JALHOQ01. The sequence goes on from JAYWAE010000065.1 coordinate 15,823, forward strand.
CTCGGAAATGGACAAAGAAATTCCCGGACTGCAAAAAGATCTACTGGCCGGAACGCGCGAAGCAAACAAGTCTCTAGCCAGCGCGAAAAAAGAAGCCGCGTCGAATTTGAAAGAGCATAACAAAGAGCTGCGTGACATTACCCGCCAAGCCTCGGACAAGAACAAAGCCGCGCAAGATAAAATGAACCAGCTGCAGGCTGAAATGACCGGCAAATACGCTCAGATCACGCAAGTTAAACAGAATGAGATAGCCGCCGGTGCCACGCTGGAAGAAACGAAAGTGAAGATCCGGCTCAATTGCTACAACATTGCGTCTGCGCAAGTGCTTGATCTGCAGAAAGAGGTCGTGGCGAAGGCCGCATTGGGCGCTTACAATCGCGGCGGACAAGCTTCCATGCTCAGCTATAGCGGCATGTCGTCGCGCGATGCATGGAAAACGCGTGCGACTGAGTTCTACGGCAATTGCATGACCTCCGATATCACGACCGAATCGTTCAAGAGCGCCAACAACGCGTACAAGGTTTCGATGGGTGCCTTTGAGCAGCAGGTTCGCAATATCAATGCCGAGATCGATGGATTGCAAAAGCAGCTGCTGCAGGTTGCGAGCCCTAACCCTTGCCCCAACGTGACCGCAGGGCCAGCTCCTGAGACGGATGTCTGCCGGGCGGATCGCGAGAAAAAAGAGGACTTGCAACAATCCATGGATGGCTTTAAAGCCCAGCAAGGAGCATTGAATGACGAAATGGTGCAGACCCAGCAAGATTCTGCGGAATCCAATTCACTAAACAAAGAGACACTTGCTCAGCGCAAGAAAGACGTTGAAAACGAACACCAGCGCCTGACCAATCTGCAAGAGTATTACGCCATGAAGTACAACGCTTCGGGTGGCAGAGAGACCGAACAGGGCGCGCTGAATGATGCCTTCGGCAGGTTCGCGGAGTTAAAGGCGATCTCCAAGTCAGTCAAAGAATGTGGAGTCCCGGGGCTGTGTGATCAAAAGGATGCCACCGGAGGATTTGCCGGCAAAATTCCGGGTAAATGCACCGAAGAGGTCATCAATTCAGGAACCGTGGCGCAAAATTTCTTGAAAAACATCGGCGACCCCGACTATGAACCTCTCGCTCGCAAAGCGGATGCTCAAGAATCGCCTGTCACCGACCAACACTCGGATGACATGGCTCCAGTCCCAGTCGGACAGTAAATTTCACGGCGCCGCGGCGATACGCGGCGCCCTAGGACCTATCTTCCCGCACCCACTCAAGATATACTTTTCCTTTCCGCAGCTTGAGGAGTGTTCGGGTGTTTTCAAAACGCAATTTTATAATGGCGGTGCTTGGTTTAATTACGGCCGCGCTCGTCGTCGGACTGGGCGCCTTCGCCAAACTCAATGCCGACCTTCCGCAAATGATCAGCTTGGCCGATTACAAGCCGCTCTTGGTGAGCGAAGTCTACGATCGCAACGGCAAGAAGATCGGTGAGTTCTTCCGCGAGAAACGCATCCTCACGCCATTCGAGAAAATTCCCAAATCTGTGATCAACGCTTTTCTGGCCGCCGAAGACGACACGTTCTTTCAGCACTCGGGCGTCAACTACGCCGCCATGTTTCGGGCTTTTTTTGCCAACTTGACGAGCGGACGCAAGAGCCAGGGTGCTTCGACCATCACTCAGCAAGTGGCGCGCTCGCTTTTGCTCAGCAGCGAAAAGACTTACGGACGTAAGGTGCGCGAGATTTTGCTGGCGCAAAAAATGGAGAAGGCGCTCAAGAAGGAAGAGATCCTCTATCTCTACTTAAATCAAATTTATTTAGGACAGGGCGCTTATGGCGTCGGCGCGGCGGCGCAGATTTACTTCCGCAAGGACGTCAAAGACCTCACTGTGCCGGAAGCCGCAATCATCGCGGGCCTGGCGCCGGCCCCGAGCAAGTATTCGCCGATCAGCAATCCGACCGCCGCCAAGAACCGCCAGAACTACGTGATTCGGCGCATGGCTTCGGTTGGGTTTATCACCAAGGCTGAGGCCGATAAGTTCGTGCAAGAGCCGGTGAAGCTTTATGTGTGGCAAAACTTCAAGGAGATGGCGCCGTCGTATCTCGAAACCGTGCGCCAGATGCTGGTCGGCGAAATCGGTGAAGAGCAGGTGCTCGACAAGGGCATCAAGATCTACACCGGCCTCGACATCGACAAGCAAGCCAAGGCGCAAGAGAGCGTACAGGCGGGTTTGCGCGCGCTGGATAAACGCCAAGGCTACCGCGGAGCGAACAAAAATCTCACCGACTCCAAGGCCGTGGCTGAGCTCTTGCTCGAAACGCGCAATTCTCTGATGGACGAAGCCACGCCTGAGC
>JAYWAE010000066.1:0-2593 GCA_043782715.1 Pseudobdellovibrionaceae bacterium
GCGAAGGAAATTTTCTGCCTTCACGAAGTACGACGACGTTATTTGGTGTTATGGAGTGTTGAAATTCCGGAGATCCGCGCTGATAGGCGCATTGAACAATTGATCTGACGTTTTAGTAAGTTACTTGAAAGCCCAAAATCAGGCTGGGTAATTTGGAGCGCGAGACCGGGCTCAAACCGGCGACCTTCGCCTTGGCAAGGCGACGCTCTATCAACTGAGCTACTCGCGCACTGGTCGGTTAGAAGCTAAGTCATATCGTCCATATGTCACATGAGTCAACGTCGAACGTGACCCTGTGCGACTACACTAGTTACCAGGCACCTTTAACCGCTTCACTTCGCCGTCTTCGACTATGTGGGCGAGGGTGTATTGGTTGGGTTTGGTTTCGAGTAGGAAGACCCAGCGCTTTTCGAGGGCTAAGGGGAGGGTTACTGGGGCACCCGGTAGGGCTATTCGGTTGATGAGTTGGCCTTTGTTTGGAGTGAAGATGCAGAATTGGTGGTCGGCGCAGGCGGTCCAAATGCTCCAGCCTTTGTGTAGCCAATCCATCTTGAACTCTTCGATGTACTTGCCGCTCAAACGGGCGGCCCAGGTTTCGCGTAAGGGGTTGTGGTTTTGAACGGCGTTACGCCAGAAAACTTTGCCGGTTTTGGCGTCGATGGCCGAAAGCGCGCCGCTCGTGTCCATGACCGCTAGTCGATGCACGACGGGCAAGTACGCCGGGGCGCTAGCCGGCGGTTTTTCGATTTCGGCTTCCCACTCCAGCTTGCCCTTTTTGCTGCCATCGAGCTTGACCACTTTTGCGCCCAGGGTGGCCGCGAAGATTTGCGTGCCCGAGACAACGGCGTGGCCCTTGACCGGATCGGTGAGCGCTTGCGTCCACTGCAAGGTCCAATCCACGGGATTGATGGCGATGATTTTATTGTCGACGGTGGCGATGAGCATGGCGAGATCAGGAGCGTCGGTGAGTAGGAATCCGGGCTTGACGTCGACATGCGGGCTTTCGCTGTCGCGTTGGCCGTCGAGCCGGTTGACCAGCACGAACTGCATGCCCTCAGTGCTCTTACTGGGAATCAGAATTTGTTTATGCCAGAGCACGGGTTGCGCGGCGACATCTTGTTTGGTGGCACTGATCCAGCGGATCTGGCCATCGGCTTTGTTGAGCGCGACGACTTCGCCTTTGGGGTGCACTAAATACGCCGTGTTTTCATCGAGCAGAACGGTCGGCTCACCGCCACTATCTTTGAAGCGGTAGCGCCAACGGGTTTGGCCATCGAGTCCGACGGCGATTACCCACGGGCTGCTGCCGGTGAGGTAAAGGCCGCTTGCATCTTGCGCGACGTTTTCGATTTTGAAACCGTCGTGGCCTAGGTCGAGCGGGTGTTTCTCGTACTCCGTGTAGCTCTTGCCGCGCGGAGTGCCTATCGGGTCCGAGGCCGTACGTTCAAAGTTGTAGCGTGCGAGTGCGGTGACGGCCGCGACCTTGCCGCTGCTGTCGGGTTTAGCCGGAATCGTCTGTTCCTTGATCGCCTCGACGGCGGCCATAGAAGAGCGCAGTTCGAGATGCGAGTAGAGAAACGGATTGCCCTGGAACAAAAGGTAAACGACGCCCCCGCAGTACAGCATGAACAAAAAAAGCCAGTACCATTTTATTTGCCGGGACTCGTAATCCATCGCGCCTCGCTAATGTGCTTGAAGTTGACGTCCGCGCTGCAGAAGTCTTTGACCTCAAAGGCGCGGTACGAGGTTTTTTCGCGGAAGTTGTGCACCTGAAAGACGCTGCTCAGAGTGACGAATTCAGCATCCTTTTCTTTGAACGTCGCGCAAGCGCCTTTGAGATCGAGGTAGCGCATGTAGGGATTGCAGAACATCGCCGGCTGGCGCACGATCTGTGGCTCGATCTCGACTTCTTCGATGCGGTTCTTGTAAACCGCGAATGTTTGCTGTTCACATTCTTCGTGTGCCGCTTCGGGATGCAGCGCCCAAACGCTGAGGACTTGCTTCAAATGGGAGTCGCGCGGCAACGACAGAAAAGGCTCGAGCTGAGCCGACCAAAAAACCACCAGCAGCAGCGCCCCCCAAACAAACGACGGTTCGGGCCGGATGAACGATTGGTAAATATATTGCCGCTCGGCCTTGCGCAATTCGATCTCGTCAAAGGCGACGTAGAGAATTGAACCGAGTGCCAAGCAGGCGCCGAGCATTTCGCCCATGTAGAGATGGGCGCAGGTGTAAATGAAGACGCAAATCCAACCGGTCCAAAAGTAACGGCCGTCGCGAAACAGCATGGCTGCGGCGCCGATCATTTGCACCAGCACGCTCATCGCAGCCAACCACTCGGCTAGCTTCACTGGCAAATGCAGATGGTCCATATACCAACCGCCCGTGAGCCAATCGGCGGCGGCTTCACTCAAACCATGGGCGACGATAAAGGAGACGATCAACCAGCGCATCAAGCGATGCTTCGAGGGCACGAACAAAAACGCGAACGAGAACAGAAAGATCATGTAGCCTTCATTGGTGCTCAGACGCAGATCTTGAACGTAGAGCAACATTCCGCAAAACGCGCCGAACATCAGCAGGTAGTAGCCGA
>JAYWAE010000067.1:0-2593 GCA_043782715.1 Pseudobdellovibrionaceae bacterium
GCGGCCAAAAACAGGAGCCGCCAGACTCCTCCTATTATGGCTTACATTTCAGTGCGGGCTCAACTCGACCTTGTACCTTAGCCCAGTGGAGTTTTTTGAATTAGATAAGGCGCATCTCGCGCACTTGCGGGTCAACGTGCAGTGGAGCTTCGGTCGCCTGCTTGACCTCATCGACGCTTAGTCCAGGGGCGAATTCCTTGAGCACGAAGCCTTCTTTGCTCAGGTCAAGCACGGCCATGTCGGTGACGACGCGGTGGACGCAAGCTACGCCGGTGAGAGGTAAACTACATTTGCTTAAGATTTTTGAATTCCCGGCCTTATCCCGATGTTGCATGGCTACGATCACGCGCTTAGCACCCGCGACCAGATCCATCGCGCCGCCCATACCCTTGATCAGTTTCCCTGGCACCATCCAGTTGGCGATGTCACCGCCGCCGTCGACTTCCATCGCACCGAGCACCGTAAGGTCCACGTGCCCGCCACGAATCATCGCAAAGCTGTCGGCCGAATTGAAAAAACTGGCTCCTGGCACGGTGGTGATGGTCTGTTTACCGGCGTTGATCAAATCGGCATCGGCGTCTTTGCGCTTCGGGAATGGACCCATGCCCAGCAAACCGTTTTCACTCTGAAACATAACGAACATTCCCTTGGGGATGAAATTCGCCACCAAAGTCGGAATGCCAATGCCGAGATTGACCACAAATCCGTCTTCGACTTCATACGAGATGCGCTGGGCGATCTGATCGCGATTCAATATGGGCATGGTTCCTCTAGTCCGGACTCAAAGTCAGGTTCTCGATGCGTTTTTCGTAATTCCGCCCCACGTAAATACGTTGCACGTAGGCGCCGGGCAAATGAACTTGATCCGGGTCGAGGTCGCCGATTTCGACCAGTTCTTCGACTTCAGCGACTGTGATGTTGCCGGCCATTGCTGCCACGGGGTTGAAATTGCGCGAGGTTTTGCGGAACATCAGGTTGCCGAACTTATCGGCCTTCCACGCTTTGACAAACGCGAAGTCGGCGCGAATGGAGCGTTCGAGCACGTAGTCGCGCTCACCGAATTTGCGCACCTCTTTGCCCTCGGCGACCTTTGTGCCGACACCCGTGGGCGTAAAGAACGCCGGAATCCCGGCGCCACCGGCTCGTAGTTTTTCCGCCAAAGTGCCTTGTGGGGTGAATTCGACGTCGAGTTTGCCTTCGAGATAGAGCTTTTCAAAAAGTAGGTTCTCGCCGACGTAACTCGATACCATTTTTTTGATTTGGCCGTTGATCAAAAGCAAACCAAGGCCAAAGCCATCGATGCCGGCGTTGTTCGAAACACAGGTCAGGCCCTTCACACCGCTTTTGCTCAAGGCCGCAATCGAGTTCTCGGGAATACCGCACAAGCCGAAGCCGCCGAAGCAAAACAGCATGCCGTCTTTGACGCCGGCAATGGCGGCTTGCGCATTCGGATAAATTTTGTTCACAGCCGCTCCACGATCAGGGCCACACCTTCGCCGCCGCCGATACACAGCGTGGCCAATCCAAAACGCTTTTTGCGTGCGCCGAGCGCGTGCACGAGCGTGGTCAAGATACGCGCGCCGCTGGCACCGATCGGGTGGCCAAGGGCGATCGCGCCGCCGTTCACATTCACTTTCGCATGCGCGATATTCAGCTCCTTCATCGCCACCATGGTGACGATCGAGAACGCTTCGTTGATTTCAAACAAGTCGATGTCGTCCACGCTTAGCTTGGCGCGCTCGAGCGCCCGCTTGATCGCGTTGACCGGCGCGGTGGTAAACCATTTTGGATCTTGCGCGAAGGTGCCATGAGCGACGATGCGCGCCAACGGTTTGAGGCCCTTTGATTTCACGGCACTGTCGCTGGCCAAAACCAGTGCAGCGGCGCCATCGTTGATCTTCGAAGCATTGGCGGCCGTAATGGTGCCCTCTTTGTCGAAAGCGGGACGCAGCTCGGGAATTTTATCAAAGCGAGCCTTGCCCGGCTCTTCGTCGGCGGCAAACGACTGGGTGCCGGTCTTGGCCGCGATTTCGACAGCCACGATTTCGCCTGCGAACAGTCCATCCTTCATAGCGGCTTGGGCACGTTTGTAGCTTTCGACCGAAAACTCGTCCTGTGCTTGCCGCGAAATTTTATATTCCTTCACGCAAAGTTCGGCGGCGCTGCCCATGTGGAAGTTGGAATAGGGATCCCATAAACCATCTTTGAGCATGGAGTCAGTCGCCGAGAAATGGCCCATGCGGTAACCGGCGCGTGAATTCTCGAGCAGGTGCGGAGCCAATGTCATGTTCTCCTGCCCGCCGGCGACGGCGAGGTCGGTGTAGCCAAGGGCGATGTTGTCGGCGGCGAGCATGACCGCCTTTAGGCCGGATCCACAAACTTTGTTTATGGTCATGCACGGGACCGAAGCCGGAAGCCCGGCGTAGATGGCGGCTTGGCGAGCCGGCGCCTGTCCAACACCAGCGCTGAGCACTTGACCCATGATGCATTCTTGAACGTCGGCGGCCTGCACGCCCGACTCCTTGACCGCAGCCGTAATCGCGCTGGCGCCGAGGCGCGGGGCGGGGACCGACGCGAACTGCCCTTGAAAGCT
>JAYWAE010000068.1:0-6833 GCA_043782715.1 Pseudobdellovibrionaceae bacterium
TCCCAACTGTCCATGATCTTGCCTTGCCGGCCAAAAAGTTCGGGATCAAAGACCGGCAGGTTCGGACTCAAAAGATTTTCTGCGCGTGCGAAACGTTGATCGCTGACAGAAATGATTTTCGCACCCACAGCCAAATTCGCAGCGGCACGCGGATCGAGCGGGCCCTTTTGTACGATCGGCTCTGGTAAATCCGGTTCAAAGGCATCGAAGATCAGTTTCTTATAGCCGAGATTGACGATTTGCTCAGGGGCTAGGTTTTCGAATGCAAAATCGGATTCAAAGCGGGCCACGTCGACGCCGTGAAACTCAAAAGCGCGAATCAGTTCTTGCGCGACCATAGAATTGAAAAGAACACCGCGATTTTCGCTATTGCAGAAGATCACGAAGCCTTTGCCCTGATCAGGACCGGCAAAACAGTGCAAGTAAAGCGCCCGGAAGCCATCGTTGGCACCTTGATGAACGGCAAAGCGATTGCTCCCCGCCTCCGCCACAAAGACACCAAGACCCGCCAGTACGCCCATAAAATCAAAACTGCCTTTGTTTGATCCGTGTAGCATGCGGACCGCCGTGTCGTGCGCGATTCCGCCAGAACCGGCCAGATCATGAAAAGCGGCGCTCAAATGCTTGAGGAACAACGCCATATCCGCGGAGGTGCCGAATGCTCCGGCCGCGCAGGCCGGAAAATTCAAACGCCCGCCGGCAATCGCCTCTCCGGAATCGCGATAGCCGTGGGCATAGTCCACTCCCGGCATTCCGCCCGGCAAAAAACTCAAGTGTCGAAGCCCAAGCCTCGCGAAAAACGGCTGGGTGACCTGCGCGATCGATTTGCCGGAAATAGCTTCGATCAAATATTCGAGCAGCAAAAATCCCGCACCGGAATAGCGAAAACGCAACCCCGGTTTATCCAGCACTTTGACCGGCCCCAGCAATTCACCGGCGCGGGGCATCCTCTGGTCCGCGCCATGGCCCGCGATATAATGAAGATTGAGAGCTGTGTGATTCATCAAATGCTCAAGCCGGACCTCATCCGCCCAGCTGCCATTTTGCTCGGCATGCAATTCGAAATTTAATTTTAACCGCCGGCATAGTTCATTGACCGGAGTGGAAAGCGGGATGCCTTGGTCAGAAAAAAATCCAATTGCGAAGGCGCAAGCCAACGTTTTGCTGAGCGAGGCGATTTCAAAGCAAGTCTCCGGTGTCACCGGCTTCTGCGCAGATTCACTCTCACCAAAGCACAGAGTTTGAACTTGCCCGCGCTCCAACAGCGAAACAGCCGCACCGGTGATTTTGTATTTTGCGCGCAACAATTCGATCTTTTGCTTCAGCCCGTCGAGCGGGCGCTCCGTCATTCGTTTTTGAGAAATTTCCCAAAGAGCCAAGCGCGCCGCTTGCAGCTCGTCTTCGACTGAGCTGGCGAGCCGGCTCTTCAATGCCTGCAAAATTTCGCCAGCGCTTTTACCTTTGGCTGAAAGCAAAAATTTGAAACCGAATTTTGCGCGATATTCGGCTCCCAGCCGCCGCAATTCGGATTTGGTTTGTTCGCTCTCACCCAAAACCAAAGCTTGTTCCCCGGCCGCGACGGTATCCAAAGTTCTTTTACTCTCCCCGATATCGCCGTGGAAAGCTGCCGCCGCAATCACATCCGCTTTGGAAAACTCGAGAATTTCCGCCTGTGCCTGCTGCAAATCCATGATGACCGAAGCACCCAATGCAGCCGCAAACCGCCGGCTACCGCAGGCCTCAAAATAAAAGTTAAACCGCTCAATATAGGCATCCAACCGGTACTTCTCCGGATCCAGCGCGCACATCGCGGCCAACGGATCCGCACTGCCGCGAATGTCGTCCACCGTAAACGGCAGGAGAAGTTCCGTCGCGAACTCCACTGGTTCCACTGCCGTCATAAGCTGCAACATGATTCGCATTGCAGCGGGATACCACTTGGCGGTGTTCTCATCCCATTTGACCTGCACGATTTTTCCGTCGTTCGACAGGTCTTTGCGAATAAATGCCATTTCCTCGTGCACGATCTGGAGAAAATCCTCAATCGCGAACCGCCCATGTTTGAGCTCGTGCCAAACTTCCCAGCGCGACCGTTCGGCCGTCGCCAAATCGTCCATCACCCGCACCGGCACGCCATTGACGACCGCGGGCAAGGCAACACAACCGTTGCCGCAGAGCCAGTCCGCCAAATACTGCAGTGACTGAAAAACATTGTAGCGGATTTCATCGGGATGATTGTTGGCGATGAAATCAGACTCTTTGATATCCGCCACAATTAGGGCGCGCGTATAACTTGGATCACTCTTATCCAAAGCTTGAATGTCCGGACCGTTAATAAATTTTAAAATTTCGCTGTGATATTTGGGCTGCAACAGCGACTTCACCAAAGTTTCAAGTGGCGAGGCATTGCCCGCTCGGCCGATTTTCCAAGCTTCCACCAGCGCTAGGCCCAGGCGTACAAAATCAGGATGCGCCACCCAGAATCCAGTCAAGTCGCGCTTGAGCTGAGTGATCACATCCTTGATATAACCCTTCAAACAAACTTGGAATGAATCCGAGTAACGATCCGTATCCAATGGCAAAATACCGTACATCCCGCCCACTTTGATTCCACCACGTGACCCCACCACATCCGCGAGCAACGCATGCGACGCTTGAATGTATTTGATCACGATATCGGGATCGGCCTTCACCGGGATCCGGTAGTGGCCGTCTTCTTTAAAAAGCCGCGCGGTGGAGGCCAAAAAGTCATGCCACCCAAGCGATGCGCCGGCGAAATAAGGGTAGAGCGCATTCATGATCTCATGTGTACGCAAGATTGCGCGCGGATTCTCGAGCACGATCATCAAACGAATGGTACCGAGCTTATAGGCGGAATGTTTCGCTTGGATCATCCGTTCGCAAGTTTCAATCAATTTATGAACGTAGCGCGCCTCTTCTTCATTCTCCAACTTGGGAATATAAAAGACCAACGCGCGCGGATTCTCCCAGTTGCGGGCCAGATGCAAAACAAAGTCATAGAGGTGCAGCGGGATCGGATCGTTTTCAAAAAACAAAAATGGCGCCGGCAGGGCTAGGCCGGGGATACGCTTGATCGGAATAGCCAAGTGCTCTTTCGCCAGCTGGTATTTCTCGTCGACCAGCAAACTGCCTTCAAAGCAACGGGTCAAATTTTCGCCGGCCTCAATCAGATCCGCACGCAGGGGAGTTTTGGAATCCTCATCATCCGCCCCCCATTTTGGATTACTGGTGTGCGTGCGCAAAAGTTCAGTGACGATCGGCGGTTCGTCCTTTAGTTGGCGGTGGTAGGAATTCATGGCGTTGATCGCCATCTTGGCGCTGCCCGGAGGACCGAAGAGCGTGACGTGGGGGCCGCGCAAAAACTCAGGGATGGGCGCGATGGGTTTGCCACCGGCATTGCAATAGTCCGCAGTTTTTGGACCCATCACGATGCGGCCGGCACTGTCTTCAAGGCCAAGAATAGTCACGTAATCCGGATCGGAAATTTCACGGCCCATTTCCGAATTGAACCGTGCGCATGCCTTCACTCGCTCGTCCATGAACTTGCGATCGATTGCCCGCTGCCTGAGTACGGCAGCCAAATCATCTTTGACCGCCGAATATACGGCAGCCAAAAAAATGAGCGCATCTTCTGTCTCTAGACCACCGCCTGAACCCACTTCCAGCATCCCCGCGACGCCTTTTACGGCGCGTGCCTTGGCTAGCTGAGCTCGCGCTTGCGCCGGCGAAATGTAGTCGTGGTAGTAAGGGATGGAAAAAAAGCCAGCTTCCGTGAACGGCACGGCTCAACTGCCCCGGTAGGTGCTGTACCCAAATGGACTGAGCAAAAGTGGAACGTGATATTTGCGGCCCGTATCGGCAATGCGAAAAACGACTTGGGCTTCGGTAAAAAACGGCGTCATTTTCAATTTCGTGAAGTAGCTCTCGATACGAAAATCGAGACGAAACGTTCCAGCCTCGGCCGGGCATGCAAAAACGATCCGGCCATCGGCGTTGGTCTGACTTTCGGAAATCAGAGCCCAGTTCTGACCCGTTTGTTTCTCCAGCCGAACGGCAATTCCTTGCGCCGGACTGCCCAGATTGAGATCAAGTACGTGGGTGCTTATCATATCCAAAAAAGCATAGGACCAGCGGCAGGCAAAAGCAAATCCGCCCGCGAAAATAGGAAGTTTGCCTATGCAATAATAAATTGATTTAGATTGCAGCCTTAGCTGTGCAGCGTCCGTCGCGCAGCCGTGTTTCAACGGCCACCGGATCTAGTCCGCCTGCAAATATGACTACGTACGACTCACCGGCGGCCTTGATTTTGATGCTGTCGAGCTCAATGTACTCTGGTAAATCAACGCCCGCCTCTTGCATTTGCTCACGCGCCGCCTGCGCGGCGAATTCGACTGCAGCTTGCGCGCATGCATCTTTCGCCAGCAACGTCTTCAGGGCTTTGTCCGGAACTTTAACCCATGTTTTCATACCCCTATTTATATCGCTGCGCATAAATGGGCGCAAGCGAATCCAACATATGTTCCCATCAACGGCCGTGGGTCACCTGCTGTGTATTTTACTTACATTTTCATTTTCAATTGCCGCGGCCGCGGTCCCGCCCCTACCCGTACCGGTTCTCGCAGAAGATTCCGATCCGGTGGCGATTTCACCGCCCGACAGTGCCCGGCGCAAATTTGACCGGACCAGCTTCACCGGCTTTTACAACAACCCCGACTTTGCCCCTGTGGCGGCGTTGATCAATGCCAGCCAACATACGCTCGACATCGAGATTTACGAGATGGGCGACAAATCGGTGCGCGAGGCGATCCGGCGCGCGATGGGCGAACGCAAGGTCGTCGTGCGCATCGTGCAAGATCCTACTCCACTTGGCGGAACCTGCGATTTGTTTGCCCGCCGTAAAAAACGCGGGCGTAAGATCAGCGCCGACTGCCAAGACCAAATGCTGTTGGTTCGCGAAGTGAAAAAGGCCGGTGGTAGCTACGTGCCGTTCGAAAAAACCAATCTTTGCGGCCCTCAATCGGGTAATTCCGCGAGCTGCTTCGAGCACGGCAAAATGGTGATCATCGATCGCGGCCAGCCCACTCTGCAGCTGGCATTGGTAAGCACAGGCAATTTCAACAGCTCCAATTTGTGCACACTCAAGTACCATCCCAAAACATGCAATCGCGACTACAGCTACGTCACCCGCGACCCGGAGGCGATCTCCGGCCTAAGCGAAGTGTTTGCGGGCGATCTCAAAGGCGAGCGTTATGCACTCGATAAGATCGCCGCGCGCCCGGCCTTGGCTCGAAAAATTACCATCAGCCCTTTCTCCCGCCCCTCGCTGATTCATTTTATCAAGAGTGCGAAAGAAAAAATCCAGGTGCAAAATCAGTATATGAAGGATGCCGAGCTGAATCGGGCGTTGATGGACGCCGCCAAGCGCGGAGTCCACGTCGAAATGATGTTGGCCAGCGAGTGCGCCTTCGGCCAACCCACGCCGTCCACGGCCGACAAACAAAATAAGTTATACAAGGAGCTGGCCGAAGCAGGAGTGCACGTCCGCTTCTTCACCGCAGCCATGAAACTCAACGGCAGACGCGGCTATTTGCACGCCAAGGCCATTGTCGTCGACGGCCGGGCCGCCTGGGTCGGCTCGGTCAACGGTTCCGCGATGTCGCTGGCGGCAAATCGCGAGTACGGCATCTTCTTCAATCATCCCACCCGCGTGGCGCAACTCAGTGCGGTCATGGCAAGCGATCAAAAAAATCCCGAGTCCGAAACGGCAATTGAAACTTTAGAATGTAAAAAAGATTGAATTGAACCTAGTGCGGCAGCAGCGCGTAGCAAATGTAGAGGTGGGTCAGATGGTGAATCATCTGATCAAATCCAAACGTCACCCAAAATGCTTTGCCACGAATGTCTTGAAAGCGGCCCAAGTAGCGCGGCCCCGCTTTGAAGCGATCCATGGCAAAATGAACGACGAAATCGACAGCTGCCAGCCACCACATGGAAGGGTTCATGTAAAGAGCGACACCCAGAGTGATGCCGGCATGAACGCCGCAGTGAATGGAAAGTGGGGGCACGAAATCCCAGCCGGGACGTGACTTCTGTAGCATCCAGACGTTCTGAAATACAAAGTCGGCCAAGAAGTGTTTAACTTGGTAGAAGACCAGCAGATATATGAAGATCTCAAAGGTGCTAATGTTGCTCGTCATTAATAACTTATGTTGTCATTCTCGTTCGCGTTGACTGCCTTATACACTATTATAGTCTCAGGCAATTCCCGCGACTCAACTAAAAACAAGGCAGACCAAGACCTTCGCCGATGAAACCTACTCCAGCACCCGAAAATCCACTTCTCAGCTTGGGCATCAATATTCTGCTTCCCGTGATGATCCTCAACAAAGGTGGCCATTACCTTGGCCCGCAGACCGTCTTGGGAGTCGCGCTCTGCTTTCCACTCTTCTACGGTATTCAAGATTACTACCGGCGCCGTCACACAAATTATGTTTCATTAATGGGTCTAGTGAACATCATGCTCACCGGCAGTTTGGCGTGGTTGAATCTCACCGGCATTTGGTTTGCCTTCAAAGAGGCGACTCTACCCTCGGTACTTGGCATGTTGGTCTTCGGCTCGGCCTACACAGCGAACCCAGCGGCGCGCATGTTTTTTTGCAACCCTAATCTTTTGAAGATGGATGTGATTGAAGAGCGCCTAAAAGCCGTGAATGGAGAATCTGCCTTCAACCGGTTGTTGCGCAAGACGACACTTTGGCTTTCGCTTTCGTTCTTTTTGTCGGCGGCGGCCAATTTCAGCCTGGGCTTCCATA
>JAYWAE010000069.1:0-18083 GCA_043782715.1 Pseudobdellovibrionaceae bacterium
ATCCGCAAGCCCGACGCCACCCTTCTCCGTCCAACCTTGCACATATTGCTGATCGAGCTGCTCGGAGAATATCTTTTCGCCCATGTTGCGTTTGATCAATCCGTCCTCTTGGCCGACGGTAGAACGCATGGCTTTGACCATTTCGTTGAGAAAATGGTGCTCGTACATTTTGGAGGCATCGTGAAGTGCTTGATCCTGTTGAGCCGCCTTGGCTTCGGCGGTGACCGGTTTGAGGGAGAATCCGTTTTGTATCTTCACGCGATTCTCCTTCCGTGGAAAATCGAAAGCGGCCGCCTGTGCGGGCCCGCAAGATTCAAAAAAAAAAAGGGGAAAGTGAGTCAGACCATTCGCGCATCCTGCGCATTTCGAGCAACTCAGGTCGAGAGCCAATCCTTGGCTCACACTGAATCCGGTTTAGCGTTTCCTGCGAGAGAAACTAACCTATTGAACCATCCTGGTCCCTAAGACTCTAACTCACCAACCCCCCGCGGACGAAACATCCTGTCTCGTCCATTAAATCTAAAACCAACTACAAAATCTCAAGTTCTCCATGCAAAGCGCCCGCGGCCTTGATGCTCTGGAGAATTGTAATCAAATCCTTCGGAGTCACACCCAGCTTGTTCATCGCTTTCACGATGTCGCCGACGTTTGCGCTCTCATCCATCACCATGATCTTGTCACCGTCTTTTTTGTTGGAGCCGCTATCGCCTCCCACTTTGACGGTTAGGTCCCCATGACTGATAGCCACTTTCGAAACGCGCACGCCCTGTCCTATGACGACCGTGCCGGTTCTCTCGTTGACCACTACGACGGCCGCTTGATCGGGATTGATATCCAAACTTTCGATCATGGCGAGCAACTCTACACCTTTGCCCTCGTACGGCGCCGGCGATACCACGTCGATCGTTCCCGCATCCAAAGCCGTCGCGTATTTACCCGCGAGCTCCCTATTTATTACTTTGACCACACGCGCGGCCGTTGTGAAGTCCGGGTTATGCAACGTGAGCCTAAACATCTTCCGGCTGGCAAACTCTTGCCCAATGTCCCGTTCGATCATGGCTCCGTTGGGCAGTCTAGCCACAGTCTCGTGCACGCCGCCGCCGGAAAAGCCCACCAACAGTGAGCCTTGAGCGACGGCATAAACCTGCTGATCGGCCGCGCGCAGAGGCGTCTGCACCAGTACCCCACCCTTTAGGCTTGATGAGTCTCCGAGCGTGCTGACAGTTATATCCAATTTGTTTCCTGAACGCGCGAATGGCGGTAACATCGCGGTGATAATGACCGCGGCCACGCTCTTGCTCGAGATGTCTTTTCCGTTGATCTTGACGCCTAAGCGATCGAGCATGCGCTCCATGCTCTTGTTGGTGAATTCGGATTTGCTGTCGCCGGTGCCGTTGAGGCCGACGACCACGCCGTATCCGACCAGCTGATTGCCGCGTACTCCGCGGACGTTGGCAATGTCTTTCAAACGCGCGGCTTGCGCGTCAACCGCAGCCAAGAGCGAGAGTGCAAGTATCAGGCACTTCACATTTCACTCTCCTTGCGCCGGGCGCTGACGATGTCAAACTTAGGATCGAGCAGCTTGCTCGCTGGAATACCTTCTTCATTGAAGTCCTCGGCGCGCACGATTCCCGTCACGATGATTTTGTACTCGCGGGCCCCGATCATAAACGGCTGCGTGCCCTTCACCCGGTAGTTGCCTTCGAGCGTGCGCTCGACGATGCGAGTGGGAACTGTTTTAACCGCAAGTTCCACGGGAGAATCGTCCCGAAAAGGTGACTCTTTCGCGGCCTGTTGCTGGCCTGCCTTGTCTTTCTTCGTCTTGTCGTCCTTGCCGTCTTTTCCATCTTTGCTAGCGGTTTTTTCGTCGGCCTCGGCACCCGGTTCTTCACTGGCCGGCCCGCGCAGTCTCGCCTTCTGCCGTTCTTCGATTTTGGCTAAGAGTTTTTTGATGATCGTGGCTTTCGATTGCAGCTGATCGCGCGGATCACCTTCGAGCGAAACGGCGAGCGGATCCCCGACTAATCGAACCACGTTTTGTGAAAACAAGTAAGCGCCTTGGCCTTCCATCACCCATAAAGAACCAGATTTAGAATCGAGAGCCGATTCTTCCGAGAGAGTTTCCTTCGTGGTGCGTTTGTATTGGCGGCGCACGCGCGGTGACACGTCGGGCGTGTCGGAAAATTTGGTCAGCGTCGAAGCTGGCTTTTGGGCATCGGCTATATTCTGCGATCCGCCCCCGAGCCAGCCTTTGAGCCTCTTGTTGAAGCTAGCGCAACCGGCATTCATCAGGCCGAACACGAGCAGAAAAAGAATCAGAAACATCTGGCGCATATTCATCTTAGCTCCACTTCACCTTGACCCGTAACTTGTCCCATCAAGATGTTGTTGGTCCTTGGATTTTTAAGGTTGATCACATCACCAATATAGGCGTCTTGCTGGGCGATCACGCCCATGGAAATTTCCCACGCACCCTCAGTGGACTTGAGTTGCACCAGATCACCACGCCGGATGGCGCGTTCTTTTTCGAGCATTCCCCGCCACAAGACATCGTTGACGCGCAGACCCTGTTTCATTCTTTTACCCGTCAATTCCTCAGTTACTGGCACTCCATCGGTGGCGAAGGATGTGTCCCGGTATTCCCAGACAAAATCCTGCATCACCACGCGCTCGCCGATAGCGAGAGCCCGGCGGGCCACGGGCACTTTACGTTTTACGATCAAACGTCCACTGACCCAAGCGGGCAATGGCGAGCCGTTCTCGCGGATCAAGTCCACGGGCAGAGAGAAACTACCGCGCGGCAACTCGGCTTTCAGGCGTAAACTCCAGTCGCGCAGATTGTCGACTTTGGGAACACTCAGAGCCTCGATTTCCAACTGGCAATCGGTGCACAAGGGCTGCCACGCTTGCGTCAATTCCGCACGTACGACTTCGGCGTCGATGTCGCGTTTCACGGTGTCTATAATGACTGTCTTAGGGATGACGACATGCAACTGCTTACCTGAGCGGGTGCGCTCTTCTTGAATCAATGGCCGCAAAATGCTGGTGATCGAGGCATTGGCCAGCTCTTGTTTTTCACCATAGGCCGGAGCCACGGAGAGCGCCACGGTTTCGATTTTGGCGCGCAGTTCGGACGAGAGCTCTTGGCCATCGATGAGCTGAGAGAGTTTGACTTCGCTATTCGGACTGACGACGACATGCGGGCGCACACGCAGCAGCGCTTCCGCTCCCGCCGCTTGCATCAAGATAAATGTCAGCAGTGCGACAAACGGTTTCAAACGCTACCTCATGTTATTGATGGCCTGGAGCATTTGATCCGAAGCCTGAATGACTTTTGAATTGGTTTCGTAAGCGCGCTGAGTGGTGATCATGCCGACCATCTCGTCGACGATGTTCACGTTGCTGGTCTCGAGTTGACCTTGAGCCGTAGTACCCAATCCGTTTTGTCCCGGCTGTCCTTGTTGCGGCAGCCCGCTGGCATTGGTCGGCACGAATAAATTGCCGCCTAAACTTTTGAGCCCGGCCGGATTGACGAAGCCGACCAATTGAATTTGTCCCACGTTCTGCGGCTGCGTTTGGTTCTCCACCAAGATCTGCACCTGACCGGTGGCGCCGATTTCGACGCCGGTCGCGTTCGACGGAATTACGATCTCCGGCTGTAGAATGTTGCCGTTCTTATCTTGCATGCGTCCGTCGGGGCCCTTTTTAAATGAGCCATCACGCGTGTAACCAATTTGTCCGTTTGACATTTGCAGCGGAAAAAAACCCGCGCCTTGAATCTCGACATCGAATGCGCCGTTGGTGACTTTGCTCGAGCCCTGTTCGAAGTCTTTTGATACCGCGCCGGTCTTCACACCGAGACCGATTTGCACGCCCGTAGGATTGACTGAGTTGAGGCCCGTCGCAGCTCCGGGCTCGACGACGGTTTGATACATTAGATCTTCGAACTCGGCGCGTGACTTCTTGAATCCGGTGGTGCCGGTGTTGGCGATGTTATGAGCACGTACATCCATCTCTTGCTGTTGCGCCTTCATACCCGTCGCGGCGGTATTGAGTGAACGAATCATTCAGCTACCCTAGACCTTTCCCACTTGATTGATCAGTTTGTCGTCCATTTGATCCTGAGCCTTCACGGCATGTTGCGCGGCTTCGAACACGCGGTTGGCAGTGATCATGTCCGTCATCTCTTCAATGACGTTGACGTTACTTGCTTCCATAAAACCCTGATGCACACGACCCTCTTCAACGGGGACCGGCGCCGAGTGCGCGTTCTGTTTGAGCGTGTAATTGTTGTTGCCGACTTTTTGTAAATCGTCGGGCTTGATGAAGTCCACCACCGCTAGGCGGCCGAGCGCATTGCCGCCATCGAATATTTCACCACGCTGAGTGACTGTGACATTGCCTGAAGTAACGGTGAAAATGCGCTGAGAGGGATCGCCTTGGCCTTCTTTTAAAATGGGAAACCCATCTTTGGTTACCAAACGGCCTTGGCCATCCAGCTGCGTGCCACCATTGCGGGTCCAGCGCACACCTGAAGGCGTGAGCACTTCAAAAAATCCTTTGCCCTCGAGCGCGAAGTCGAGGGGCGATCCGGTCGGACGCAGTCCACCTTGTTCAAAGTTGGTGTAAGTACCAGCGGAATTCACATACGAATTGTCGCCGCCGTTCATATCGTAAAAGCTTTCGATCGAAGCCGGCACACGCGGTGCTTTGATCTGCTGATCGGCTTTCTCATACGCCGAAAGATATTCGCTGAAAACTTGCCGGTCTTTTTTGAAGCCGTTGGTATTGACGTTGGCAATGTTGTTGGCGATCGTGTCGAGACGCGAGCTTTGGGCCATGGCGCCGCTGACCGCGGCGTATATACCTTTTGAACTCATTTACAAATCCCCCTCGACTCGACTCGACGAAAGAGCGGTTCACGTCATGGACCCTCTTCCCTTTCCCTCAAAGTCAGCAAGCGTTGTGCCAGCAAAAACCCGACTGCTAGAAAGTCCGGAAAAGTTAAAGTTCGAACGCACTTGCGCCGAAATTCATCACGCGCACGCGACATAAGTCGGTGAATGAAAGTTCATTCAGTTTCTAAGTCTCGTCAGCGATTTGTCAGTCGAGGTCGACTTTTATGACAGTTGGACTCGACCCATGCCACTCACATCCACTATTCTGTGAGAGATGAACAAGGAAGTTCTCGTGCGGTTCGCCGCCATCGGGCTCGTATTAAGTTTAGCGGCCGCCGCCTTCAGCATGCCAAATGCTTTCGCGGGACCGTCTAGTACATTTACTCCTGTCGACTCTTCTCCCTACTTCGACATTCCCGTAACCTACAACACCAAGGTCAAATGGTGGATCAACTACTTTCAAACTTCGGGCCGCAAATGGTTCCGCACTTGGCTCGAACGGTCGCACGCCTATCTTCCACAAATGCAAAAGGTGCTGGCGGCGCGCGGGATGCCGCAAGATCTCGCCTATGTCGCAATGATCGAGAGCGGATTTTCTTCTCAAGCCACTAGCTCGGCCGAAGCCGTCGGCTATTGGCAGTTCATCACACCCACCGCGAATCGATATGGATTGAAAACCACTTGGTGGCTCGACGAACGGCGTGACTTCAGCAAAAGCACCGGGGCCGCTGCCAGTTACCTCGGCGATTTGTTCCGCCAGTTCGGTTCGTGGTATCTGTGTGCCGCCGCCTACAACATGGGTGAGGGCCGTACGCAACGCCTGGTGAACCGCTACCACACGCGCAACTATTGGATTCTTTCGAAGCGGCAGGATTTTCCGGAAGAGACCAAGCAATACATCCCCAAGCTGCTCGCGGCCATGCTGATTGCGAAAGCGCCCAAACTCTATGGCTTTCATGAGCTGAATCCGAAAGAGCCGTACGTTTTTGATTATTTTTCGGTACCGGGCGGGACGGATCTTTTTAACCTTGCCCACTTCATTGGCGTGAGCAGCGATTCGCTTTTGCGGCTGAATCCGGAACTCATCAAAGGATTCATTCCAACGTCTGTAATCACCCACCGCATTCGTATTCCTAAGGGAATGCAGTCGAAAGCTTCGCAGTTCGTACGCGCGCAGCTTTAATCGCAAGCAAATCCACACCCAAAATGTGCCGTTGAGAAGAACGGCGTGAATTGACGCAGATGCGTGTGTCTCAGACACACGCACTCGCGTTATTTTTCTCCCCGCCGCCGCAAAAATAAAGTATTCCTAGTATTAATGAGCAAGTCGATCATCGTGCAGAAATACGGCGGCGCCTGTCTGGAGACTGCGGAAAAGCTACGCGCCGTTGCGACCGCTCTCGCGGATTTGCACGCCCGCGGGAATAAAGTCGTCGTCGTCGTTTCGGCCATGGGCAAAACTACGGACGAACTCGTCAAAATGGCTTATCAAGTTAGCCCGCATCCTAACCGCCGCGAACTCGACATGCTGATGTCGACTGGTGAACGTATCAGCATGTCGTTGATGAGCATGGCACTCTCGGATCTAGGCGTGCCCGCGATCAGCTTCACCGGGAGCCAGGCCGGCGTGATGACCGATGACTCGCATTCGAGCGCGCGCATCACCGACGTGCGCCCGATCCGCGTGCGTGAGGAACTGGAGCGTGGCCGCGTCGTCGTGCTCGCCGGATTTCAAGGCGTCAACCCGATGACCAAAGAGATCACGACGCTTGGCCGCGGCGGCTCGGACACGACTGCCGTCGCCATGGCCGCGGTTCTCAAAGCCGACCGCTGTGAAATCATCAAAGAAGTCGACGGCGTGTGCACCGCCGATCCGCGCATCGTTGCGGGGTCGCGGCCACTGCGTAAACTCAACTATGAGAGTTTAGGCGAAATGTGTTTTTGGGGTGCCAAAGTTTTACACTTCCGTTGTGTCGAGATGGCGCAGAGCCAAAATGTGCAGCTGGTGATCAAAAAATGGGGCGCGGCTGCGGACAGTACGTTGGTCATGAAAGAGGTAAATGATATGGAAACCGGCAAAGGCCTTTCGGTGAATTCCCTAGTGCGCGTCGAACACGTCGAGATCGATTCGAGTTCCCTCAATCAAGGTTTTGAAAAATTCTCCACGCACCTGAAACAAAACAGTTTGCCCTGGCCTCAGCTCTTGGCTTCGGCGTATGACGGCGGCAAGACGCGCATCATGCTGACGTCGGATAGCGAAGCCCTCGATGCCCTGACGCGCACGCTGGAAAAATCCAAAGAGCTGCGCCATCATCGCGCGACCCTGAGTGCAGTCACCATTACCTGTCAAGGCGCGGTCAATTCGGACTTGCCTCTGCGGGCGCTGCAGATTCTTAGCCATCATTCCATTCACGCCGATAAATACATTCTATCGCCGCATTCGATCAGCGTTTTTATTGCGCCCGAGCAGCGCGAGAGCGCAATCAAAGCCCTGCACTCGCTACTTTAGGTGGCATTTGGTCTCTGCTATCATGAACTTGAGCCACTCTCGCTCTAAACTAAAATATATATTGCAGCGAAGCTCCACCGAACTGCATCAGTGACCGGTATGATCCGTCCGGATCAAACTGCCGCACATCCATGGCTTCATTGTAAACCAGGCGCTCATGAATCGCAGCTACATTGAGCCAGACCGAAGCAAGCAAACGATCTGCTACCAGGGCACGAATTCCAATTGGCAAAGCCAACGTACGCGTTTTACCGATGCGCGAATCGTAACGTAGTCCAAAGTCGTCTCGGTAGTCCACGCCGGTGAAAACAGTGGACTTGTCCATTGTGTAAACATCGTATGTCCCGAAAAAACGCGGAGAAACCACCCACTGTGCCTCTGAAAACCGCAGATGCCGGGCATTCGCAGCCATGCCAAAATTAAACTTTCCCGAATAGAGCGTGTAGACCAATCCTCGGTCGAACTCGACGCCCACGCTTTGCACCAGCGCGGCGGCAAGTCCTGACCGCGCACTCAATAAGACAAGCATAAAAAATAGAATCCCGCGCACGCTTACCTCCAGGTAAAAATACAAATACCGGACATTTCAGGAACCGCAAGTGACCGTGAAAATACGTGTTTTACCTTGTAAACGTGAAGGCTGTCTGAAAACGGAGTGAATTCGCAATCGGCGCCGCCTCGTGAGCCGTAATTTGAATTTCATTTTCCGCTCATGCCGTCAGAATATTCTGCTTTTCAACCAAGGAGTTCGTTCATGCTGACATTCTTGATTTCCGCGTTCTTGCAAACCGCCAGCGCCGCGCCCCTCGACCGGACTAAGCTGGCTAAGACGATGTTGGCGGAGTTGGAAACAAGGTTCGACTTGTTCTACACCGATTGCGGCCGCTACCCATCGACCGAAGAAGGCCTGATGGCGCTGATCGAGCCTGTGGCAAACTGTGGAACAAATGTAAATATGAGCAATTGGGGTCCGGATCCCTACATCAGTCAACTCAGCAGTGACCCGTGGGGCCGGCCGTGGATATACAATTCCGCCAACCCCAAAAACTTCGTACTCAAGAGTTTGGGCGCCGATCATCACGAAGGCGGCCTAGGGCAAGATGCCGACATCGTGTACGATTCCGATCAACCGCGCACGCAACCGGCCACTAAATAAAAAGGCCTCCGCGAGGAGGCCTTTGCAATTCAGTTTTGAATATGGATCCTACTTACGCAGCGGAGCTTTTTTCTCCGGAGCCTTTGCAGGCGCCGGAGCTTTCATGGGAGCCGCGTGCTTTTCAGGCGCGGACGCATTTTTCTCCGGAGCTTTCTCCATCGGCTTTTCCATCTTGGCGTTTTCCATTTTAACATCGGAGGCCTTTGCAACCAACGCGCCGACGGCTTCCGACTTCGCGGCTTTGCCGTTTTGACCGATATTGTAAGCGGCCAAAATCTGCTCACGCAACGAAACCATCATCGCCGGATTGTCGCGCAAGAACTGCTTGGCTTGATCGCGGCCTTGGCCCATGCGTTCCCCTTTGATGGAGTACCAGGCGCCCGACTTCTCGATCATCTCTTTTTTAACGCCGATATCCAGCACATCGCCTTCGGCGGAAATGCCTTCACCGTACATCAAATCGAATTCCACCTTGGCAAACGGCGGAGCCATTTTGTTCTTCACCACTTTGACGGCGGTGCGGTTGCCGACCACTTCTTCGCCGGCTTGAATGGCGCCGATGCGGCGGACATCCAAACGAATCGAAGCGTAGAATTTCAGAGCGTTACCGCCCGTGGTGGTTTCCGGATTGCCGAACATCACACCGATCTTCATACGGATTTGGTTGATGAAAATCACCAGCGTCTGGCTGCGACTGATGGCCGCGGTCAGTTTGCGCAAGGCTTGTGACATCAAACGGGCTTGCAAGCCCATGTGACTGTCACCCATTTCACCTTCGATTTCCGCGCGCGGAGTGAGCGCCGCCACCGAGTCCACGACCAGCACGTCGACCGCGCCGGAGCGAACCAAGGTTTCAACGATTTCGAGCGCTTGCTCGCCCGTATCGGGCTGCGAGATCAGCATGTTTTCGACGTCCACGCCGAGTTTGCGAGCGTAGCTCACATCCAAAGCATGTTCCGCATCGACATAAGCCACGCTGCCGCCAGCCTTTTGTGCCTGTGCAACGGTACTCAAAGCGAGCGTCGTTTTACCGGAACTTTCCGGTCCGTAGATTTCAACGATGCGGCCTTTCGGGAGTCCACCGATGCCGAGCGCGATATCCAAGCTCAGAGCGCCCGTGCTGAACACGGGAACGTTTTCGTACAGGCTCTTCTCTCCACCGAGCTTCATGATGGAGCCTTTGCCAAATTGCTTCTCAATCGACTGAATCGCCAGCTCGAGCGCTTTGCTCTTGTCGCTGCCGGTGTTCTTGTCGACTGTTGGGCGACTCGAAGATGAATTCGAGCCCATATTACCGATTGCCATAGTGCTTACTCCTTATGTACCCGCAGGTACGTTACCCCAGCACCCCATTTGTGCCCTATCTCATCCCATTTAAGAGCAAATCAAAAGCAAAAAGCGCGGCTTGGCGCTGGATGTCTTGCCGGCCGCCGCTGGCCGGAAACGTTTGCTGGAAAGCCTCTTCAAAGCCCGGACCAACAACGCCGAAGCACACAAATCCCACTGGCTTCTGTGCCATACCGCCGCTCGGACCGGCGACTCCGGTGATGCTTACCGTCCATGTCGCCGACAACGCTTCTCGCGCTCCCAAAGCCATCGCCTTGGCCACGGGCAGACTGACTTCTCCGTGGGTCCTAAGCAAAGAATTTGGGACGGCCAATATATCCGATTTCACTTCGCTTGCGTATGAGACGACACCACCGCGATAGAACGCAGAAACCCCTGGATAGGCGCAGATCCAACTGGAGAGCAGACCGCCCGTGCAACTTTCCGCAAGCCCAATGGTCCATCCACGAAGTGCGCAAATTTTCGCCAGCTCTTCGACTCGCTTTGCGACCTCTGGAGTCAAAGCAGCCACCTTTTTTGCCAAAGCACTTGTAAAATTATGTTGCTTAAAATTCCAGCAAGTAAATCATCGGCCACGATTCCCACGCCGCCCTTCACTTCGCGGTCGATGTAGGAAATCGGCCACGGTTTAACGGCGTCTAAAATGCGAAAGATCACGAAGCCAGCGAGCACGTATGTCCAAGTGAATGGCACCCAAGTCATCGTGACGGCGAATCCGGCGACTTCGTCGATCACGACCTCTTTGCTGTCGTGTACGCCCGTGATCGCCTCATGCAGGTGCGAAACCCAAATCGCGAAGATGGTGAGAATAATGGTCGCCAGCATGTAAGGCATGGGCATAAGAAGCGACATGGCCCAAACCAAGGGAATCGCACCGACGGTGCCGACCGTACCGGGCGCTCGCGGGCTCTTACCACAGCCAAACCAAGTTGCGAGCGCGAGAATGCCTTTGCGAAAAAGCGGTGCTTCGAGTTGCATGTGATGGAAGTAGCATGAGGAGTCGGCGGAAGGCACGAGTGCTGTTCCACTTTGGCGCCCAAGAAGCCATGCGGCGTGTGACGCGCATGCGTGTGTCTGAAACACACGCACTTGCGTTATTTCAAGCGTCCCGTACCTCGAACTGAAACCCGGCCTTACCATCCCCGCCCAAACAACTTTAACCCTTCGAACGCCTTAACAAAACGAGCTCCTTACGTAGCTTCACTGGATAGAGTTCACTCGCCGCGAACCAAGCGATAGGATTGACGTCGCGCACATGTTTGCGCACGAACGCGTGTTGCTTGACGGTGTCGACCCGGTCGATTTCCCGCAGCGTCCAACCCACTCCCCGCTGCACGTAGAAATGCGGATCGTGCAGCAGATTTTTCACCAACGGCAGCGCGCGCGCGGCGGGCTGCGGGTTCTTGCGCATGCGTGCATAACAGTAAATTCCCACCAGCGATTGGCGGCGCAACCATGGGTTTTTGGATTTGTTCCAGGTCTTGAGCTGCGAGAAGAACTGCGGGCGCTCATCCAGCATTTCCGCAAGCAAGCTCGAGAGCCCATCGCTATGGGCCCAATTGTCGATCGAGGGCGCAATCGCCGCAAGGTCGCGCCAGCGTTTGAGTCGGAACGCTTTGCGTTTGGGCTCACTCAACCAGTGTAGAGCCACGCTCTTGACGTCGTAGATTTTGGAGCCGTGCCAAACCGACAGCCAGATCTCCCACTGCTCCTCCTCGCGCAAGTGCGAAAAGGGAAATTTAGCCTTTGCCACCGACCGATGGACCGGCACCTTGTGGCCCCAATAAATCAGCCGGCTCTGCTCGCCAGTGGACCGCTGCCCGGGCATGCGCGCACCAATGTAACGGGCAAGAAAATCGGCGTTTTGAGTTGGGCCCCGCAATTGTTTTTCGATGTGTTGAATGTGATTCATGGCGGGTGTTCTAACGTATGGCTCGCTGCGATAGCAATCCAGACCTCATCTATGGCTCTAGACAACTATACGCCGTCAATCAGCAAACTGAACGAAAGCCAACTGTGTAACAATGTTTTTTCAGACTGAACCGCACCGACTTACGTGCCGCTCTACCACGGTCGGGTTTCGCCCCCTGGCCGCAGACCAAAATAGCGGAAGCAACTAGAATAATCCCATGACCTTCGAAGAGATTCTGCGCGCGGCCCTGCAAAAGGGCGCCACCGATGTGCACCTGAAAGCCGGCGTGATGCCGGTCATCCGCCGCCACGGGTCTTTGCGCCCGCTATCCGCCAACGCCGTTCCGCTTACCGGTGAGCAAATCGAAGTACTTGCGCATGAGCTCATGGACGAAAAGCAGAAGGCGCATTTCATGGAACATCGTGAGATCGACTTAGGCTACGGAATTTCGGGCCTTGGACGCTTTCGTATCAGCATTTTCAAACAACGTGGAACCACACGCATCGTCGTGCGCAATATTCCGTTCAAGGTGCCGTCTTTTCAAGAGCTGAATTTGCCCGATAAACTGGCAAAAATTTCGCTCGCCGAACGCGGTTTGATTCTGGTCACCGGTGTCGCCGGTAGCGGAAAATCCTCCACGCTCGCGTCGATCATCGACGACATCAACGGCCGCGAAAACAAACATATTTTGACGATCGAAGATCCCATTGAATATCTCATCCGCGACCGCAAAAGCCTGATCACCCAGCGCGAAATCGGTGTCGACACGTACGGGTTCGCCAAAGCGCTGCGCGCAGGTCTGCGCCAAGATCCGGACGTGATTCTGATCGGTGAAATGCGCGATCGCGAGACCATCGAGAATGCCCTGCTCGCCGCGGAAACCGGGCACTTGGTACTCTCGACCCTGCACACACTGGACGCCACGGAAACCATCAACCGTATTCTCGCCGCCTTCGACTCCGCCCAGCAGGGACAAGTGCGCATGCAGCTGGGCGCGGTTTTAAAGTCCGTGATTTCGCAACGGCTGTGCAAGCGCAAAGACGGCAAAGGCATGGTGCCGGCGTGCGAGATCCTGATCAACAATCCGCGCATCCGGGAAATGATCGAAGAACCGGAGAAGACCGCGGGCATCGCGCAAGCTATTGAGGAAGGACAGCAGGCCTGGGGCATGCAATCGTTCGATCAAAGTTTGATGGAATTGCTCAATAAGGACCTGATTTCCTACGACGAGGCGCTGATCAACTGCGCGCGCCCCGAAGATTTCCGCATCCGCGTCGAGGGGTTCACCGCCATGGACGGGAAAAAATGGAGCGAGAACCAGTTTCATGATAGGAAAGTGAGTGATAAATGGCACAACGTCACGGAAGTGGAAATCGTGATGCCGCCTGAACTCAAGCGCAAACGCAAAACGGGCAAGCATGAAGACGAGGACAGCTAAAACGGAATATGCCCTTGCCCTGGATCAATTGACCCGGTATTTGACTGTGCGCGACCACTCCCGCTTCGAACTTCAGCAAAAACTAGCCAAGAAATTCGATCTTACATTAATTGAGCAAGTGCTCGCGGAAGCCGGCGCCAATGGCCTGATTGCACCGGAGGAAGAGATCAGTGAACGCGCAGAGCGCGCCTTGCGCGGCCGCCTAAAGAGCCGCGCCTACATCGAGGGACAGCTGCGCAAACGCGGCCTCCCCGTCCCGGCCGGCGACCCCGAGCTCGAAATCGCGACAGCCCGTGCGCTGGTGGAGAAAAAGTTTGGCCCCGCGACCGAGCTCAGCTATGACGACAAGGGAAAAGCTTACCGCTTCATGAAATACCGCGGTTTCGACGATCACACGATCAGGATGGTACTCAATGGCCAAGACTTCTAGCTCCGACGTTCGCCAAGGCTTTCTCGATTATTTCGCCAAGAATGGCCACAAGCCCGAGCCCAGCTCACGCTTGATCCCCGATGGAGATCCCACGTTGTTGTTTACTAACGCGGGCATGAACCAATTTAAAAACCTGTTTTTAGGCCTTGAGACTCGCGATTACAAGCGGGCCGCCACCGCGCAAAAGTGCGTGCGCGCCGGCGGCAAGCACAACGATCTGGAAAACGTCGGCTTCACCGCGCGCCACCATACTTTCTTCGAAATGATGGGCAATTTTTCTTTTGGCGATTATTTCAAAAAGGATGCGATTCACTTTGCTTGGGAGCTGGTGACCAAAGATTTCGCACTCGACAAGAAACGCCTCTATGTTTCGGTTTTTCAAGATGACGATGAAGCGGCCGACCTTTGGCACAAGCAAGAGGGCGTGCCTAAAGATCGTATTTATCGTTTTGGCGAGAAAGACAACTTCTGGCGCATGGGCGATTCGGGCCCTTGCGGTCCGTGCTCGGAAATCTTCTATGACTTAGGCCCCGAAACCCCTGGCGATCCGAAAGAGAACATCATGGGCGGCAACGGCGACCGTTACATGGAATTCTGGAACCTAGTCTTCATGCAGTACGAAGAAGACGGTAAAGGCGGACGCACGCCATTGCCAAAGCCTTCAGTGGACACCGGCATGGGCCTCGAGCGCATGACGGCCATCGTGCAGGGGCAACTCAGCAACTACGACACGGATGCGTTTCAAGATTTGATTCAAACGGCCGCCAAAATCTCCGGCCGGGAATATGTCAAGAATGTGAAGTCCCTAAAGGGTAAAGAACTCGCGCAGCAAGAGCAGGTCAACGTCGCAATGCGCGTGCTCGCCGATCACGCGCGCGCCACGGCGTTCTTGATTGCGGATGGCGTGCTGCCCTCGAACGAAGGCCGCGGTTACGTTCTACGCAGGATCATGCGCCGTGGGATCCGTTACGGGCGCCAGCTCTCGGAAGAAAAATCGCTGCTTCCCTCAGTCGTGCAATCGGTGATGCAAAAGATGGGTGGCTTTTACGGCGAATTGAATCAGCAAAAAACATTGATCGAGCGCACAGTGGCCGACGAAGAGAAACGCTTCCTGACAACACTCGATCAAGGCACAAATTTGCTGACCCAAGAATTGAACGGCCTGAAGAGCGGCGGAACTTTGAGCGGCGACATGGCATTCAAACTTTACGACACTTTTGGTTTTCCTCTCGACCTCACCCGCATCATGGCGCATGAACAGGGTTTCAAAATCGACGAATCGGGTTTTGAAAAACGTCTGGAGCAAGCCAAAGAAAAAGCCCGTGCCTCATGGAAGGGCAAGGCGATGACCGGCGATCAAGCGCATGTCGTACAACTCACGCAAATGCTGCACAAGAAATTCGGCGACACCGCTTTCACCGGCTATGAGACGACCGAAGAGGGTGGAGCGAAGGTCACGGCTCTAAGTAGTGGCCAAGCCGAAGTGCAGGAGCTCAAGAGCGATCAGACTGGAATGGTCATGACCGACAAAACCTGCTTCTACGCCGAAAGCGGCGGCCAAATTGGTGACCGAGGCGTCATTCGCGGCCCCGGTGGCGAAGCCGAAGTGTTGGACGTCACCCGCACAGGCGGCATCATCTTGCATCATGTGAAGATGACCGACGGCGTGATCAAAGCCGGCGAACCCGTGCAGCTGATCGTTCAGTCAACCGAACGGCGCAACACGGCCAACAACCATTCAGCCACGCACTTGATGCACGCGGCATTGCGTAAGGTCTTGGGCACGCATGTGCAACAGGCCGGCTCTTTGGTCGAACCGGATCGGCTGCGCTTCGACTTCACACACAATCAGTCGCTTACGCAGAATGAGCTCGAACAAGTTGAGACATTGGTGATGGCGGAGATCGCCAAGTCTGTTCCCGTGCATGCCGAGAGTATGCCGCAGAAAAAGGCACTCGAAAAAGGAGCCATGGCCCTGTTCGGCGAGAAGTACGGCGACGAAGTGCGCGTCGTGCAGATGGGTGGATTCTCGATGGAATTGTGCGGCGGTGTTCACGTCGGCAACACCAGTCAAATTCGTCTGTTCAAAATCGTCAGTGAAACCGGCGTGTCCGCTGGCGTAAGGCGCATTGAAGCTATCACCGGCGATCGCGCCACTGAGTACATGAACGCACTTGCGCGCGAAGCATTGCAAGCCCGCGCCCAAGCCGGGATCACGGTCGGCTGGCAGAAATTTTTGACCGGCGAGGAAGTTCCACGCTTGGTCGACGTCGTCGAGAGCACGCAGACCGCCAACAAGGCACTTCAGCGCGAGATTCAATTGCTCAAAGGTAAAAACGTCGATGTGGATTCCCTGGTGAATTCCGCCGAGAAATTCACGCGCGACGGCGTCGATGGGCGCTATCTTTTTGCCGACGTTCCCGTCGACGATCGCAAGGTGTTGAGCGATCTCTCAGATCGTCTGCAAGACAAGCTCAAAGATGGGGTGGTGGTGATTCTGGGTCAAGGCGATGGTTCGCATCCGTTAATCGTGAGCGTAAGCAAATCGCTGACGGGTAAACTCAACGCCGGTAAAATTCTAGGTGAGGTCGCGCAAACTCTGGGTGGTAAGGGCGGCGGTAGGCCGGATTTTGCACAAGGGGCGGTCCCCTCCCGTACCGGCCTCGACAAGGCCCGCCTCGCGCTGCAGGCGATAGTCAAACCGGTTTAGGCTTAAGAACTTTGCCCAAGCAGTTTTAAAATTTTGCCTGGGCGCGAGCCGCCTTGCCGCAAAACCAAAAAGAACCTTTGAAAGAGGGATCGGAACTCGTGTACGACGACGAGTTTCTTTGCACTCAACTCCCGTTCGGCACCGATACGCGGGATAGCGACGACCGCGTCGGTTTCAAGTGCGAGCAAACGCAACAAAGCAATGTCATCGATATAGCCCTTGATTTTAGCCTTGGTTTTTAGATTTTTTAAATAGGCTTCCATTTCTGAGGTCGCAGGATTGCTCTTTGCAGGGAGGTAGATTCCGCTCGCCGCGACTTTTTCTGCCAGCGAATAGCTCACTCTTTCTTTTCGGCAAACCAAGCAAAAGTGTTCCTTGGCGATTTGGCGCTGTATGAGCGGCTCGTCTTCTGAATGCGGGTATGGAACATCGCAGAGAATCGCATCTAAATGAAAACCTTTGAGCCTTGCCAGAAGTGTGCTTGCATCACCAACATCCACACTAAGTTCAAAGTCACCGCTTTCAAGTACAGGCCGCAGCAGGCGAATTTGAAGATTCTTAGACAAACTTCCCAGCGCTCCGAATCGAATAGAAGACGTCAACCCGCCTTCTTTTATCCCATCCACAAGTTCTTTACCTTGGCGGAAAATTTCTTCAGCTTGGCCGAATACGACTTGCCCCTCCTCAGTCAACGCCAGTTTTTTCGATGTCGACCGAACGATGAGTTTGGCACCGAGAAAAGCTTCCAGTTGGGCCACCTGAAGACTGACGGCGGATTGTGCGATTCGAAGTTCGACGCCGGCCTTCGTGAAGCTTTGATGCTTTGCCACCGTCCAAAAATAGTAAAGATGGTGATAGTTAAGCCAATTCATAAATTCATACCTATCTAAATAATAGATGAATTTCAAATATTTTATATGTTTTACGACAATCGAGATCTTGGCGATATTGATCTCATGGGCGAGATGGTCAAATACCGCTGGCAAAACGAAACAGTCCTCTTCGCCACTAAGCATGGCAAGGAAGACATCCTCGCGCCTTTGCTCTTTGCCGTAGACCTGGCATGCGTCCCGCTCAAAATCGACACCGATATTTTTGGCACTTTCTCCGGTGAGGTCGAAAGGACGGGAACTGTCCGTGAGACTCTCAGAAAGAAGGTAAGGGCGGCCGCAGAAATGCGGCCCGAGGCAAAGCTGCTTCTTGCCAGTGAGGGAAGCTTTGGACCGCACCCCATTTTAGGATTTGTGCAGACCGACCTTGAGTCGCTTCTTTTATGGCATAGAGATCTCAATATCGAAGTCTACGCGGAACACTTGTGCCCAGATCCCGTTCACGCTGAAAAAGTTCTTGGTCCGACAGATGACTTTCGTAAGTTTTTAAAACAGATCGGGTTCCCAGAGCAGGGCGTGATTGTTCGTCCAGAGGGCATGATGACCCCGATCTTCAAAGGGCTTCACGGAGACCATGATGTCGCGCAGGCCATACTCGAGTCTTTTGCCGCCGCGGAAAACGCTCGGGTCATTTTGGCAGCCGACCTGCGCGCCGACCACAACCCAACAAGAAGAAACGCGATTCGGGAGGCCGGGCTGAAATTGGTTGAAAAGCTCCAATCCAAATGCCCGGAGTGTGAGTGCCCTGGGTTTGCCATCTCGAGCGGCGTCCCAGGCCTTCTCTGTGCAGAAT